>JAQTNG010000364.1 GCA_028714015.1 Elusimicrobiota bacterium
GATCCGATTTTCTCGAGGAAACCCGCCGCTTCCCGACAATCATCACGAATCCGCCGTTCTCCCTCTCGACGGCCTTCATCCTCAAATGCAAGGAGGTGGCGACGCATCGCTTCTCCCTGCTTATGCCTATCGACTACCTGCATGGCCTCGAGCGCTTCCGCCGCATCTTCTCGGCTCGCGACCATTGGAAACTGTCAAGCCTCCATATCTACGTGCGCCGAGCGATGCTCTCCGGATCGGTGAGAGCTGACGGCCGCTATAGAACGGGCATGATCACCTGGGCCTGGTATACATGGACCCGAAGGCCGGCCTGGCAGCGGTCACGGGCCCCGAGCATCTACTGGATCGACAACGACGAGTATGTCGTCCGAGGCGAGAAGTGACCGACCGCTCCCACCAGGCCGCGACGCGCCGTATCGCCCGCGAGATCGCCGCCGGCGCCCCGGTCCGGACCATCATCGAGTCCGTGACCCCTGGCGGCGGGAAATCCGCGCTCCCTGGGATCCTCGCCGACGAGCTCGCGCCCGCCGTTGCCGATCGCCTGCTCTGGGTCGTCCCGCGGGACTCGCTCCGCGGCCAGGGCGAGGCCGACTTCCCGGAGTGGAGCCGCTACCGCATCCGCGCCGCCGGCAACGAGTCCGACCCCTGCCGCGGGACCGTAGGCTACGTCACCACCTACCAGGCGATCGCCGCGGATCCCGGGCGCCACCTCGACACGACCAGTCGCGACCGCTGGATCGTCTTCCTCGACGAGCCCCACCACTGCCTCGCCGGCGGCTCCTGGCATGAGGCCCTGGACGAGATCTGCGATCGCTCCCGCCTCCTCGTCCTGGCCTCGGGCACGCTCGCCCGTGGCGACGGCCAGCCCATGGCCTGGCTCGACTACACGAGCGCCGGAGAGGTCGACCTCGAGGAGACTCCCGAGCGCGCCTGCGTCCGCTATACCCGCAGCCAGGCGCTCAGGGAAGGCGCGATCTGTCCCGTCCACTTCCAGCACCTGGACGGCCGCGCGGAATGGGCGGACGAGGAGGGGACGATCAGGGCGGCGGCGACCCTGGCAGGCGGCGACTATGCGCCCGCGGCCCTCTTCACCGCGCTCCGGACCGGCTACGCCCTCGAGCTCCTGGACGCGACGGTTACGGATTGGCTCTGGCATCGTCGGACGACCTACGAGCGCGGGAAGCTCCTCGTCGTCGCCCCGAATATCGCCGTGGCCGGGGACTACCTCGAGCACCTACGGCGCCGCGGGATCCCCGCGCTCATCGCGACCTCTGACGACTCGCCCGCTGCCGCCGAGGCCATCGCGCGGTTCAAGGGCAGGGCCCTGCCCACGACCGACGCCCTCGTCACGGTCGCCATGGCCTACGAGGGCATGAGCGTTCCCGAGGTCTCGCATATCGCCTGCCTCACGCAGATCCGTTCCATCCCCTGGCTCGAGCAGTGCTTCGCCCGCGGCAACAGGATGGCGCCAGGGAAGATCGGGTCCTGGATCTGGGGCCCTGCGGACGCTCGCCTACGCGAGGCCATCGCTGCCATCGAGGCCGAGCAGGTCCAAGCCCTCGCGGACGCGCCCCAGGGCCAGGACGGCGGAGAAGGGGAGGGTGGCGAGGGGCTCGGAGGCGGAGGACGCCCAGGCATCACCCCGATCGGGAGCGCTGCCTACCGGGGAGACTCGAGCCTCTTCGATGAGACGATCAGGCCCGTTCCCGAGACGCCGAAGCCCGACGGAGGCCTGGGCCCGAGCGCGGCCGAGACGCTACTCCGCCGCCAGATCCACGAGCACCTCAAGACCATCCTCGACCGCAAGCGCCCGGGCTCGAAGGCGGCCTATCAGCGGATCCTCATGGCGAAGCTCAAGGAATTGGTCGGGGGGAAGGGTAGGGCGGAGTGCTCGACGGACGAGCTCACGCGGCAGTGGGCGTGGCTGAAGGAGAAGTATCCGGTATGAGGCTAATCAGAAGGTCGGGCTTCGAATTTCTGGACGAGCTCTCGAATCGTCGGATCGCCGCAGTAGGCGACCATCACGCGCTCGATCAGGTTATTCGCGGGCCTTGTCTCGGCCTCGGCCTGCGCCTTAACCATCGCCGCCCAGGAGGGCGTCGCGCGCATCGGGTACGGCTTCTTCGTCTCCGCCATACCAGGATTGTAGCACCTCGTACCGACAATGTCATTCGCCATATCGGACATCTTGCGCCCTCCGCTTTGAAAAAGAATATACAGCATATATACATAGTAGTCAATTCAGAAACAATCGAATTACAGCGTAATACCGTTGACATACATAATCAAGCGTAATACACTGTAGATACAAGGAGGGCAAGCCAATGGCTACCAACCCCAAGACCCCCACTTTCGTCATCACCGCTCGCGACCGCCTCATCGCCGCCTACAAGAGCCGCCGCCGGGAATTCGACGAGCTCCTCGCCGCGGCCGACTACGACCGCGCCGTCGCCTGGACCATGTTCGCGGCCCGCATCTGCCCGAAGCTTCCGCACAACTACGTCCTTGACGCCGTGGACGATGCCCGGCTCGCGATCAAGTACGACGCCCGGGCGCGGCAGAGGATCGCGACGAGGTTCTCGAGGGCGCGAGTATGAGCGCGCAGACCGACCTCCTCGCCCGGGTCCGCGCGGCCGGCGAGGACTTCGAGTGGTACCCGACGACCAAGGCCATGCTCGAGGTCGTAGCCAAGGATATCCGCAAGGAAATCGGGGACGAATACAGCCGCGACGACCCCTCGTACTCCATCCTCGACATCGGCGCCGGCAACGGCTCAGCCTTGCAGATCCTCCGCGAGCTGACCAAGAATACGGGCGAGCAGTACGCGATCGAGAAGTCGCGGATCCTCATCGACGCCCTGCCCGCCGACGTCTTCGTCGTCGGCACCGACTTCCACGAGCAGACCCTCATCGACAAGCGCGTCGACGTCGTTTTCTGCAATCCCCCGTACTCGGAGTACGAGCAGTGGATGCAGAAGATCGTCGCCGAGGCCAACTGCCGCCTCGTCTACCTCGTCGTGCCCCGGCGCTGGAAGGACGACAAGATCGTCGAGCGGATGATCGCGAGGCGCTGCGGGACCATCGACGACAGCGACATCGACGTCGGCGATGACGTGCGCAAGGCCTGGCGGCGATCGAACGGCAAGATAGAGACCCTCGCCTCCATGGACTTTGAGCACTCGGAGTACCGTGAGGCCCGGGCGAAGATCGATATCGTCAAGATCAAGTTCCAGGATCAGGGCTACCGCAACGCCGAGCTGACGGTTGATCCCTTCGACCTCTGGTTCGAGGGCACGTTCAAGATTAACGCTGACGCGCCGGACGAGGTCGAAGACTCGCGGAGCCGCGCCGAGGAGCTGCACGACCTCGTGAAGGGCCAGAACCTCATCGAGCGCCTGGAGGAGCTCTACCGCGCAGACCTCGACGCACTCCTAGGGACCTATCACGAGCTCGAAGAATTCGACTACGCGCTCTTCAAGGAACTCGGCGTCGATCTCAAGCAGGTGCGCGGAGGCCTGAAGGCGAAGATCGAGGGCCTGAAGAACCTGTACTGGAAGGAGCTTTTCGGAAACCTCGACGCCATAACTTCGCGCCTGACGTCCCGGAGCCGCGAGAAGCTCCTGGGGAAGCTGACCGCGCATACCTCGATCGACTTCACCGCGACCAACGCCTACGCCGTCGTGGTGTGGGCGATCAAGAACGCGAACGCCTACTTCGACCAACAGCTCCTCGAGGTCTATATGACCCTCGCGGACAAGGACAACATCCGCAACTACAAGTCGAATATGCGCATGGTCTCGGATCACTGGCGCTACGAGGACAAGGACTTCTCGCACTTCGCCCTCGACTACCGCCTCGTCATCGATCATCACAAAGCTTTCTCTGGGGACGGAAGCTACGACAAGCCCAACGGTATAAACCGAAGGGCCCACGCCTTTCTCGGCGACATCTGCACGATCGCGAAGAACCTCGGCTTCGAC
>JAQTNG010000365.1 GCA_028714015.1 Elusimicrobiota bacterium
CGGAGGGCCTGCGCGCCGCCGACCGCTACGACGGCGTCGTCGTCACCCGCGAGATCGAGGGGCTCTACGAGTCGCTCGCGCCCCGTTGCGCAAGAGGCGAAGCATGAGCGTCCTCGCCGTCTGCGCCGCCGCCGGGGCGGCCGCCGCCTTGGCCGCCAGCGCGCGCTGGAACTGGTGGCGTCCCCGGGTCGCCGGCGTCCCCGTCCTCATGTATCACAAGTTCGGCGACCCGGCGCCCGGCACGCGCTTCAAGGCGATCTGGTCCACGGGCGCGGCCTTCCGCCGTCAGCTGGAGCATCTCAAGCGCCGCGGGTACGCCCCGATGACCTTCGCCGAACTGCGCGACGCGGAGCAGGGGAAAATCCCGATGCCGGCGCGGCCCGTGCTCATCACGATCGACGACGGCTACGCCAACAACTACGAGGTCGCCTATCCGCTCTTGAAGGAATTCGGCATGAAGGCGAACATCTTCCTGGTCTGCGAGGCCATGGGCGGCGACAGCCGTTTTGACGCGCCCTTCGAGACCGCGCCGCCTCTGCCGATGCTCACCTGGGATCAAATTCGCGAGATGCAGGACTCGGGCGTCGTCGAGTTCGGCTCGCACACCTTGCGCCACCGCAATCTCGCGGAGATCCCGCTCGCGCAGGTCCGCGAGGAGGTCTCCGGGAGCAAGAAGCTCCTCGAGGCGAAGCTCGGCCGCGAGGTCCTGGGCTTCGCCTACCCTCGCGGGGAGGGCGCCTCCGAGCCGGAGGTTCGCCGGTGCGTGTTCGACGCCGGCTACCGCTACGATTTCTCCACCGTGAAGGGCATCACGCCGTCCCCCTGGGACCGCGAGTCGGGAGCCCTCAAGCGGGTGGAGCCCGTGAACGGGGTCAGCCTGCTCGATTTTCACCTGCTGCTCACGCGCGGACGCACGCGCATCAACCGGAGATTCTGGGAGTAGCATGAGCGACGCGGTCTCCGTCGTCATCCCCACGTACAATCGCGCCGCGCTCGTCCTGCGCGCGCTCGAGTCGGTGCTGCCCCAGTGCCGCGCCGGCGACGAGGTGATCGTCGTCGACGACGGCTCGACCGACGACACCGAGGACCGCCTGCGCGCCCTGGGAGGGCGCATCGTCTACGTCAAGATCCCCAACGGCGGGGCGGGCCGGGCGCGCAACGCCGGCATCGACCGCGCCGGCAATCCCCTGCTGGCCTTCCTGGACTCCGACGACGAGTGGCTGCCCGGCAAGCTCGAGCTCCAGCGCCGCTTCCTCGACGCCCGCCCGGACGTCCTGTTCTGCTTCACCGACATGCGCGCCGCCTACCCGGACGGGCGCGTTCGCCGGCGGTTGACGCGCCTGTACGCGGGACGGGACTTCAGCGGCGATTTCCTGTCCCCGAAGGCCCCGTATTCGTCGAGCGCGGCCCTGCCCGAGGGCGTCGCCGATTTCCCGGTCCACGTCGGCGACCTGTACCCCGAGGAGCTCCGCCACGGCTACGTCCAGATCGGGACCTTGATGCTGCGCCGCTCGGCCGTCGCCGACGGCGCTTTGCGCCTCCCGGCGCTCTCCTTCACGGAGGACGCCGAGTTCATCGCCCGCCTGGCCAAGGCCGGGCCCGCCGCCTACCTCGACCTCGAGCTCGAGATCTTCCACGAGCACGGCGGCGCGCGCCTGACGGACATCGACTCCCACGAGTTCATCGAGGCGCGCATGCGCTTTCTCGCGCGAGTCTGGGGCGCCGACGCGCCCTTCCTCGAGAAGCACGGCGCGTCGTACCGGGCGGCGCTCGACGACCTTCGCCTGCTGCGCGTGCGCGTGCTGCTGTCGGAAGGCCGCTCGCGGGAGGCTCGCGAGGAGCTGGCGCGCGCCGGCCGGGCGCCTCTGGCTTATCGCGCCCTGTGCCTGCTCCCCGGCAGCCTCGTCGCCTTCGCCGCGCGCCTGCGCGCCGGTCTCCGATCGGGGAGATAGGCCCATTGATTTCCAAGCTGGGTCGCTCGGCCCAGGCACCGGACTTCGGAGTTCGTTATCCTTATGCCATGAATCGACGCGTCCAGAAGCGGGCCGTGCGCTGAACGGGTGACGACCGCCCACGCGCCCGTCAGGCCGCCGCTGCTCCTTCGCGCCGCGAGGAGGCTGTGGCGCCTGCGCCGGACACCGGATCCGCTCACCGAGATCCTCGCGCTCGCCTTCTATCGAGGCGACTTCCTTCCGAACTCCCTGATCAGCTCGGCCTACATGGCCTGGCAAAGCGCCCGGGTGCCGCGCTGGGACGCGGCCGGCTCTCGCCATGTCCTCGGCTTCTCCGCCCGCCTCTTCGCGAGGAGCATCGCGTCCGCCCTGCGGCCGGGACGGGCGAAGGCCTTTCACCGCATCGAGACGCGGGGTCTTCCCGCGGCGGACGCTCACGCGGTCCTGCACGTCATACCGAGCTTCGAGATCGGCGGCTCGGAGAAGATCGTCCTCGACCTGCTCGAGGGCCTGGGCCACCGCTTCCGCATGCGCGTGCTCACCGGGCGGACCGCGCGCCACGCGGTCTACGAGGGCCTCGACCTGCGCGTCGCGACGACGCCCGCTGAAATCAAAGAGGAGCTTCGCCGCCGGCCTCCCGGCCTGATCCACTTCCACTATTGGGGACCCAACCGCTGGACGGAGGATTTCTTCGGCGCCCTCGGCGAGGCGGGCCTCGGCGTCCCGGTCGTGGGCAACATGAACAACCCGGTCGCCCCTCTGCTCCACCCGCTCCTGTCCCACCACGTGTTCGTCAGCCGCCACGCGGCGGGGCTCGAGCCGCGCGCGGCCGGGCCGTCCAGCGTGATTTATCCCGGGACCTCGCCCGAAGCCTGGCTTCCCCGGCCGGCGGGTCCGGAGAGGCCTTATCCGACGATCGGCATGGTCTATCGCCTGTCGCCGGAGAAGCTGGACCTTTCCTCGATCGACGCGCTGATCGACGCCGTCCGCCTGGAGCCCCGGACGCGGGTTCTGATCCCCGGCGGCGGGCCTTACCTCCCGGAGTTCGTCAAGCGCGTGAGCCGCGCCGGCCTGCGCGCGAACTTTCACTTCCTCGGCTGGGTGCCGTTCCGGGAGCTCCCGGCGCTGTACGACCTCATGGATCTTTTCGCCGCGCCCGTCCACTCCGAAAGCTTCGGGGTCGTGGTCCCGTACGCGATGTTCAAGGGCGTGCCGGTTCTCGCCTACCGGACGGGCGCGCTCCCGGAGATTCTCGGCGGCGACGAATGGCTGTGCTCGGGCCGGGAGGAGTTCGCCTCGCGCGCGGCGGCCATGCTGCGCGGCCGCGCGGCGGCCCGCGAGGCGGCGCGGTCCCTGCGGACGGGCGCCGGGCGCTTCACCTTGACCGCGATGCTCGAAGCTTACGAGAATCTATATCGAAGCCTCCTCCCCTGAACCCTTGACGCCCTCCCAAGCGCCCCCCGCCGTCACCGTGATCGTTCCCGTCTTCAACGACGGGCGGCGCCTGGCCTTATGCCTCGGCGCGCTCGCGCGCCAGACCTATCCGATGAGCGCGGTCCAGATCATCGTCGTCGACAACGCGTCGACCGAGGACATCCGCGCGGTGACCGGGAAATTCCCCGGCGCGACCTGCGCTCACGAGGCCGTCCGCGGCCCCGCGGCGGCGCGCAACAAGGGCGTCGCGCTCGCGAGGGGGCGCGTGATCGCCTTCACCGACGCCGACTGCCTCCCCGCGCCGGACTGGCTCGAGCGCGGCGTCGCGCGGCTGGACGCCGAGCCGGGCTGCGGCCTGATCGGCGGGCGCGTCGACCTCTTCTGCGAGGACGCGGAGCGTCCCGTCCTCGCCGAGATCTACGACAGCGTCACCTATCTCCAGCAGAAGCGCCACGTCGAGAAGTCCCATTTCGCCGCGACGGCGAACCTCTTCACCTACAAGGCCGTCTTCGACGACGTCGGCCTCTTCGACGCGCGCTTCCCCC
>JAQTNG010000366.1 GCA_028714015.1 Elusimicrobiota bacterium
CTCCCCGAGGACAAAGGGTACTTAAGGACGCAGAAAGCCATCGGGGGGGAGGTCCGCCTCCTGCGCGCGAAGGTCGCCAAGCGCCTGAAGGGTCAGCTTCATCTCGTCATCGACGCGAAGGCCAACAAGCTCTACGTCAAGAAAGGCGCGAAGCTCCTGTGGCAGGCCGACGTCTCCGTGGGCCGGGGCGGCGTCCTCAAGGACGCCAAAAGCGGCCGCAAGTGGGAGTTCGTGACGCCTCGCGGCGAGTTCCGCGTGATCGGCAAGGCGCTCAACCCGCAGTGGCGCAAGCCCGACTGGGCCTACGTCGAGAACGGCGAGCCCGTGCCTCCGCCCGGAGACCCCTCGCGCATGGTGTCCGGCGAGCTCGGAGCCTTCGTGATGAACCTGGGCGACGGCTACCTGATCCACGGCACCAAGCGCGAGGAGCTGCTCGGGCGCCCGGCCTCGCACGGCTGCGTGCGCGTGGGCGCCGCGGACCTCGAGAAGCTCTATTCCTCCGTGCCCAACGGAACGCGGGTGTTCATCTTCGAATGAGCGATCTCCTCGAAGACCGCCTCAGCGCCCTCGACCGCCGCGTCGGCGTCCTCGGGCTCCTGGCGGCCGGCGGCCTCGTGCTCGCGGGCCTGTGGCTGATGGGCCGCTGGGTCTCCGCGCACGCGGCGATCGCCGCCGACGAGCGCGCCGCGCTCTCGGTGGCGCGCGAGGACCTCGACCTGGACCTGGCCGAGCGCCAGGCGCTGAGCGACCTCGTGTCCCGCGACTTCGCGCGCGCCAAGGCGAGCGCGGCGACGCTGTCCCACTCACGCAAGGCGCTGTTCGAGGGGGGGCTGGCGCTCTCCGAAGAAAAACGCCTGCTGGAAAAACAACTCGAGATCATGAGCCTCTGGATCCGCCTCGACGAGGCGGCCGACAAGGTCCACCTCATGCGCGGCGATCAGATCGCCGAGAGCCTGGGCCTCGCGGGCGCCCGGCCGCGGGCCGTCGGCGGCGAGACGCGCCCGCTGCCGCGCTCCGCGACGATCCTGACCAAGGAGCGCTTCGCCAGCACCGAGCGGCCGAAGTCCGAGCAGGTCGGAGGCCAGCTCCAGTGGGAGCCGCCGCAGGTCGGCACCTCCGTGCGCGCGAGAGCCCTCGGCGAGTTCGTGCTGTTCACGAAGGAAGGGCTCTTGATCCACGGCCCGCCGCTCAATGCGGCCGAGCACGAGGCCTTCCCGCATCTGTGCCTCGCTTTGCCGCTGCCGGTCGCGCGTCGCCTCTACATCCAGAGCTTCGTCGGCACGAAGATTCTCCTGGCGGCCGAAGCCAAGCCGTGAGGCCATCGCCGGCGCCGCCCCGCCGCGAGCTCTCGCGCTTCGACCTGGTCTGCCTGGGCGTCAACGCCGTGGTCGGCTCGAGCATATTCCTGTTCCCGGGCCGTCTGGCCGGGCACCTGGGCTCGGCCTCTCCCGCGGCCTACGCGCTGACCGCCCTGCTGCTGGCCCCCGTGGCGCTCTGCTTCGCGGAGGCCTCCTCGGAGCACGACCGCGCGGGCGGCCCCGCCTTGTACGCCCACACGGAGTTCGGGCCGGAGTGGGGGTTCGCGATCGGCTGGCTGTGCTGGATCACGATGATCGTGAGCTGGGCCGCCGTGGCCAACGGCATCGCGGCCTACCTGCCGTGGGCGGCAGGCAGGCCGTATATCGGCAAGGCGGTGGCGTGCGGCGCGATCGCCGTCTTCGGCGCCTTGAACTGGCGCGGCGTGCGGCTGGGGGCGTGGACCACCGATTTCTTCACGGTCGCCAAGCTCGTCCCGATCGCGCTGATCGCCCTGGCGGGTATTTACGCTTTGCCCGCCTGGCGCCCGGAGCTTCCGCCGGCGGGCTGGCGGCCTCTCGGGGCGGCCTGCTTCCTCGCGTATTTCGCCTATCAGGGCTTCGAGACCGTGCCCGTTCCCGCGGGCGAGGCCCGCGACCCCAAGCGCGACGTGCCCTTCGCCGTTCTGACGGCCCTGATCGGCTCGGCGGTTTTGTACATCCTGGTGCAGATCGCCGCGCTCTCGCTGGTCCCAAGGCTCGCCTCCTCCGAGCGGCCTTTGGCCGACGCCGCGGCCGCCTTGATGGGGCCCTGGGGCGCGGCGCTCGTCACGGCGGGGGCGGTGATTTCGATGACCGGTTACGTGGCCGGCTCGGCCCTGGGCGGCCCCCGCTACCTGGTGGCCCTGGCCGAGGAGGGGCATCTGCCCCGCAGCCTCGCCGCCGTCCATCCCCGCTTCGGCACGCCGTCGTCCTCGATCCTTTGGTCGGCCGGCGTGGCGCTGATCGCCGCGCTGCTTCTCGATTTCAACGGGCTCGTGGACTTCTCGAACGTCGTCATCGGGGCCCAGTTCCTGTCGACCTGCGCGGTCGTGCTCGTTCGCCGCGCGCGCCGCGCCAAGAGCGGGCCGCGCGCGCTGACCGGCGCCGCGGTCCCGGTCGCCGGGATCTGCGCCACGCTCTGGCTGGGCGCGCAGGGAGGGTGGCGGCAGGTCGCGGCCTCGGCGGCCGTGCTTGCCGCCGGCTTCGCGCTGCGCGCCGGCGCCCGCGCCTTTTCTCATTAGACCCCCGCTTGACATGATGTAATCAATCCTGTTACATATAGCCACAGCCGCAAAGGAGGCTTCCCATGCGCAGTGTTCTCGCTCTTGCCGCCGTCCTCGCCGTTGTCGCGCCCGTCGTCCGCGCCGAAACTTATGAGATCGATTCCGTGCACTCTCAGGTCGGTTTCCGCATCAAGCATCTCGTCGGGAAGGTCCCGGGCCGGTTCGCGAAATTCGCCGGCACGATCGACTTCACGCCCGGCAAGCCCGAGTCGTGGAAGGTCGACGCGACCATCGACCCGGCCTCGATCAACACCGACAACGACAAGCGCGACGCCCACCTCAAGTCCGCGGACTTCTTCGACGTCGCGAAGTTCCCGGCGATGACCTTCAAATCCACGAAGGTCACCGACCTCAAGGGCGGGACGGCGAAGCTTCACGGAGACCTGACGATGCGCGGCGTGACCAAGGCCGTCGTCCTCGACCTCGAGATCGGCGGCGTGGCCAAGGACCCATGGGGCAACTCCCGCGCGGGCTTCACGGCCGCCGGGACGATCAACCGCAAGGACTTCGGGATCGTCTGGAACAAGACGCTCGACGCCGGCGGCCTGATGCTCGGCGAGGACGTGGCGATCTCCCTCGACGTCGAAGCGGTGGCCAAGCCCAAGGACGCCCCCAAGAAGTGACGCGGCCTCTCTTGACAAGATGAGGCCGCGGGGCTAGACTTAACCCGGCCGTCCGTTCCATAGATTACAAAAGGAGAAATCATGAAAAAGGCATTGCTTGCTATTTTGACGGTGTCGGTGCTGTCGTCCTTCGCGAGCGCGTTCGGCGCCAACGACACGAACATCGGCTGCGGCTGGGGCACCGAGCTGTTCTCGGGAAAGACCGACAAGAAGCTGTTCGCGATTCTCGGCGCCACGACGAACGGCACCTACACGCAGACCTTCGGCATCAGCTCCGAGACCGCGGGCTGCACCCTCAAGGGCGCCTGGGTGCGCAACGAGAAGAAGCAGGCCGCGTACGCCGAGGTCAACCTGCAGAAGCGCTCCACCGAGATGGCTCAGGGCGGCGGCGAATACCTGAACGCCTTCGCCTCGCTGATGGGCGCCAACGATGAGTCCTCGAAGAAGGCCTTCATCTCGCTGACCCAGCAGAAGTACGAGACCCTGTTCCCGACGGCGAACACCGACTCGGCGACGATGCTGCGCAACCTCCGCGCCGCGATGGCCGTCGATCCCAAGCTCGCGACGCTCTGATCGAGCTGACGCACTGTTCGCGGGCGGGACGCCCACACGGCGTCCCGCCCGCGCTATTTACCGCGTGACCACCCCTCGCGTCCTGCTGGCGCTCGCCCTTCTCCTCGTGCCC
>JAQTNG010000367.1 GCA_028714015.1 Elusimicrobiota bacterium
AGCCGCTCGGCGTCGTGGCGGGGATCACCCCTTTCAACTTCCCGGCCATGGTCCCGCTGTGGATGTCGGCGGTCGCCCTCGCCTGCGGCAACACGTTCATTTTAAAGCCGTCCGAGAAGGACCCCTCCTGTCCGCTCCGCCTCGCGGAGCTTTTCCTCGAGGCCGGCGCCCCCGCGGGCGTGTTCAACGTCGTCCTCGGCGACAAGGAGGCGGTGGACACCTTGCTCACCGATCCCCGCATACAGGCCGTGAGCTTCGTGGGCTCGACGCCCATCGCCCGCCACGTCTACTCGACGGCCTCCCTTCACGGCAAGCGCGTGCAGTCGATGGGCGGCGCGAAGAACCACATGATCATCATGCCCGACGCCGACCTCGACCAGGCCGCCGACGCTCTGATGGGCGCGGCGTACGGCTCGGCGGGCGAGCGCTGCATGGCCATATCGGTCGCGGTGCCGGTCGGCGCCGAGACCGCCGACAAGCTGATCGCGCTGTTGAAGGAGCGCCTAAAGACCTTGAAGGTCGGCCTTCCTGCCGACAAGGACTCGGATATGGGCCCGCTCGTCACCGAAGCGCACCGCGCCAAGGTGCTCGAGTACATCGAGTCGGGGCTGAAGGAAGGCGCAAAGCTCGTCGTCGACGGGCGCGTCGTCCATGTTCCGGGGCACGAGAAGGGCTTCTTCCTCGGCGGCTGCCTGTTCGACGGAGTAACGGCAAAGATGCGTATCTATAAAGAGGAAATCTTCGGACCGGTGCTCTGCGTCGTGCGCGCCAGGGATTTCGAGGACGCCCTGCGTCTTCCCAATGAGCACGAGTTCGGCAACGGCGTCGCGATCTTCACGCGCGACGGCGACGCCGCCCGCGAGTTCGCCTCGCGCGTGCAGGCCGGCATGGTCGGCGTGAACGTCCCGATTCCCGTGCCGCTGGCGTTCTATTCGTTCGGCGGCTGGAAGAACTCGGCCTTCGGCGACGCCAACCAGCACGGGACCGACGGCGTGCGCTTCTACACGCGGACCAAAACCGTGACCTCGCGCTGGCCGGCCGGCATACGCAAGGGCGCGCAGTTCACGATGCCGACGCACGGCTGACGCCGCGCGAACATACGACGAAACCAAGCCCCCGGGCGGCCGCCCGGGGGCCTTTTTTTTAGGGTTTGGGTTGGTCTATGGCCTTACCGTTGCTCCGTCATGTCATGTTCACCGGTTCCCCCTCTATGGCAGAACTTGATCGGCGGGCTTTTCTCAAGAATACCCTGGCGCTCGGCGCGGGTTTGGCCGGTTTGTCCGGCGAAGCCCAGGCCGGACCGAAAAGCGTCCTCTCTCCCGACCGCATGGGCGTGCTGGTCGACACCACCGCCTGCATCGGCTGCCGCAGCTGCGAGTGGGCGTGCAAGACCGCGCACGACCTGCCCACCGCGCCGCTCGAAAGCTACGAGGACAAGTCCGTCTTCGACGCGCCGCGCCGGCCGGACGAGACGGCGCTGACCGTCGTCAATCGCTGCGAGAACCCGAAGGCTCCCGGAGTTCCCTACGGCGTGAAGGTCCAGTGCATGCACTGCGACCATCCCGCCTGCCTGTCCGCGTGCATCGTGGGCGCGCTTTCGAAGCAGGAGGACGGCTCGGTCGTCTGGAACACGGACAAGTGCATCGGCTGCCGCTACTGCATGATCGCCTGCCCGTTTCAGATCCCCGCCTTCGAGTACGGCAAGGCCCTTCAGGGCCGCATCATGAAGTGCGATTTCTGCCACGAGCGGCGCAAGGACGGCGGGCTTCCGGCCTGCGTCGAGCGCTGCCCGGTCGAGGCGCTGACATACGGCCGGCGCGAGGACCTGGTGCGCGTCGCCAAGGAGCGGGTCAAGCGCGACCCCAAGCGCTACGTCAACCACGTGTATGGAGAGCTCGAAGTCGGCGGGACCTCCTGGATGTATCTGGCCGGAAGGGATTTCACGGACCTCCAGTTTCCGAAGCTCGGCAATAATCCCGCGCCCGGCGTGTCCGAGAGCATTCAGCACGGCATATTCGCCTACTTCGTCCCGCCGGTGGCCCTTTACTCGCTGCTCGGACTGCTGATGTGGGTCTCGAAGCACCGTCCCGGCGACGGGGAGGATCGATAATGGATCATTACTCCAAGCCGGTCGCCATGCGGGGGCCGTATCTCACCCCGGGTGTGATCGCGCTCATCGTGCTGACCGTGATCGGCCTGGCCGCGCTCGGCGCGCGCTTCCTCTTCGGCCTGGCCGCCGTCTCGAACCTGAGCAACGCCTACCCGTGGGGCATCTGGACGCCGACGATCAAGGCGGGCGGCGTGGCGCTGGCCGCCGGAGGCTTCACCACGGCGGCGCTCGGCCACGTCATGCACCGGGAGGAGTTCCACCCCATCATCCGGCCGGCCCTGCTGACCGCTTTGCTCGGCTACACCTTCGTGGCCCTCAGCGTCTGCATCGACATCGGCCGCTGGTACTTCATCTGGCATCCGATCGTCATGTGGAACGGCAGCTCGGCCTTATTTGAAGTCGGAATCTGCGTCACCATTTACCTCAACGTGCTCTACATCGAGTTCCTGCCGGTGATCGTCGAGCGCTTCATGGGTCGCGTCGACCTTCCCGGCGCTCTGGCGAAGCTCAACGCGCCGCTGGAGCGGCTCATGCGCGCGCTCGACCGCGGGCTCGAGCAGACGATGTTCGTGTTCATCATCGCCGGGGTCGTGCTGTCGACCCTGCATCAGTCCTCGCTGGGCACCTTGATGGTCATCGCGGGCCCGAAGATGCATCCGCTCTGGCAGACGCCCATACTGCCGCTGCTGTTCCTGCTGTCGGCGATCTCCGTCGGCCTGCCGATGGCGATCATCGAGTCCCTGCTCTCGGCGCGCTCCTTCGGCCTGAAGCCGCGGATGGATCTCCTCGCGGAGCTCGGGCGCCTGACGGTCCCGCTGCTGGCCATCCATCTCGGCTTCAAGATCGGGGACATGGTCATCCGCGAGACCTTCACGTATCTGATGAAGGTCAACACGGTCAGCGTCCTGTTCATGATCGAGGTCCTGCTCGGCATCGTCGTGCCCCTGCGCATGCTCGTCTCCGCGCGCGTCCGCCGCTCGCCCCCCCTGCTGTTCACGGCGGCGGCCCTGGTCGCCGGCGGCGTCCTGCTCAACCGCATGAACACCTTCCTCGTCGCGTACACGCCGGCCTACGCGGCCAAGACCTATTTCCCCGCCTTCGGCGAGATCGCCGTGGCGGTCGCCTTCGTCTGCCTCCAGGTGCTCCTGTACCGGGCGGCGGTGATGATCCTCCCGGTGATCAGCCTGCCCGACCGGGATTACGTGCCGAAGGCCAAATATGCGGTTCGAGGATAAGACGATGAAAATCCTCTCGACTTTGCTGGCGGCCGGATGGCTCGCCGCGGCGGCGGCCGCCGCGGAAGCGCCGAAGGCCGCGGTCAACTGCCGGAACTGCCACACGACCGGCACGCCGACCAAGGAGAAGCCCGCGCTGGTGAAGTGTCCGCGGGCCAAGGTGCAGGGCTTCCACTCCGTCGAAGAGGCCGTCAAGGCCATCGCCTTCCCGGGCAAGGACGAATACGGCCCGGTGAAGTTCTCGCACAAGGCCCACGCCGAGATGGCCGAGATGGGAGAGGGCTGCGGGTCCTGCCACCACTACAACCAGGCCCGCTCCATCCAGAAGTGCGGAGAGTGCCACTCCCCGGAGCGCCTGCGCGAGGGCGACGCGCTCGGCAAGCCCGATCTTCAGGGGGCCCAGCACCGATTGTGCATCTCCTGCCACCAAAGTTGGGGCGGCGGCGCGACGTGCGGCTCCTGCCACGAGATGAGGGGCAAGGCTCCGGCCCCCCCGGCCAAGGCTAAAGCCCCGGAGCGCGTGATCTTCGCTCTGGCGTCGCGCAAGACGGTGAGCTTCCCTCACCAGGCGCATTCCG
>JAQTNG010000368.1 GCA_028714015.1 Elusimicrobiota bacterium
AAGGACTACAAGAGCGTCCTGCAGGAGTTCGCCCAGCGCCGGTTCCACGCGGCTCCCTTCTACCAGGTGCTGCGGGCGCAGGGGCCGGAGCATCGGAAGACCTTCGATCTGGTGGTGAAGCTGAACGGCAAGGTGTACGGCCGGGGACACGGGCACACGAAAAAGGACGCCGAGCAGGACGCCGCCCGGCACACGCTGGAGCGGTTCCGTTACCACGCCGAGACGGCGCTCCAGCCGGCCGTCGCGCCGCTGGATGAACCCAAGCGCAATTGGTGGCCTTTCCGGCGGAGGAAGAGCGAGCGTCTTATCTGAGGGGGCAGGGCTTGACATTGGGACGTCAAATGTCGAGCCCTCTTTGGTTATAATCTGGCATGGCGTCCAGCCTCTACATCAAGCGTCTGGAACTGTCCGGGTTCAAGACCTTCGTCAAGCGCACCACGCTGACCATCGATTCCGGGATGACGTCCATCGTCGGCCCCAACGGCTGCGGGAAGTCCAACATCATCGATGCCGTTCGCTGGGTGCTGGGCGAGCAGAGCGCGAAAGCCCTGCGCGCCTCCCGGATGGAGGAACTCGTCTTCCACGGCTCCGAGCGCGAGAAGCCCGTGGGCATGGCGGAGGTGACCATCACCCTCGACAACGAGCAGGGCCTGCTGGGCAAGCAGGGCCCCGAGATTTCGCTGACCCGCCGCCTCTACCGGTCCGGGGAATCCGAGTACCTGATCAACCGCTCAAGCGTGCGCCTCAAGGACATCACCGACCTCATTCTCGACACCGGCATCACGACCGGCGCCTACGTAATTATGGAGCAGGGCAAGATCGACAGTGTCCTGAGCGCGCGTCCGACCGAGCGCATGTCCCTGTTCGAGGAGGCCGCCGGCGTCATGCGCTACCAGCAGCAGAAGGAGGAGGCGGAGCGCAAGCTCGCGGCGACACAGCAGAACCTCGTCCGCGTCGGCGACATCGTGCACGAGCTCAAGCGCCAGCTTGACTCGCTCGAGCGGCAGGCGAAGGTGGCCGAGCAATACCAGGAAATGCGCAAGCGGGTTCAGGAGCTGCGTGCCCGCGCGCGCGCGGTCGAACTGGCGCGGGGACGCGCCGAGCTGGAGGCGGCCGAGGCCGAGGCCGCGGCGGCGCACCGGTCGGCCGAGGCCGGCCGGGTCGTCGTGGCCGAGCGGACGGCGGCGCTGCGGGCGGGGCGCGAGCGGCAGGAAGGGCTGGAGGCGCGCGTGCGCGAGCTCGAGAGCGAGCTCGGGCGCATCCGCGAGGGCAGCGTGGCGTTCCGGGCCGAGCTCGAAACCCTGCGTCTCAGGCTCTCGCAGGCCGTCATCCACCGCGAGGAGCGTGAACGGTCGCTAGGCGAGTCCCTTGCGGCGCAGGAGAAGCTCGCGGCGAAGGCCGAGGTCGTGCGCGAGGAGGCGTCCAAAGAGGAGTCCCGGCTCGCGTCCGTCCGCGTCGAGCTCGAGGACTTCATCCGCGAGGTCAAGGGTCTCGAGGAGGCTCTTGCGGCGGCGCGCGGCGATCTGACGGCGCGGCGGCAGGCGCTAGGGACGCAGGCGGATCGCCTTCACCAGCAGCCGGATTCCGCGGATCGCGAGGGGGGTGTCAGGGAACCGCTCGACGAGTTCCGGCAGCATGTGCCGACGCTCGAGTGGCCGCTGATCCGGCTCTTCCAGGCGGACGAGGCGAAGCGGCCCGCCCTGCTGGCGGCTCTCGGCCCGCTCGCGGACGCGGCCGTCGTCGAAACCTGGGGCCAGGCCGAGGCCCTGCTGCGTGCGTGGCGCGAACAGCGCGAGGCGCCGCTCGCGCTCGTGGTCCTCGAGGCGATTCCGGAGCCGGGGCCCCGTGGCGAGCTGCCGGAGGGCGCGACATGCTGGGTCGACGAGGCCGTCTCGTGCCCGCCGCGGTACGGGCCGCTGGCCCGCGCGCTCCTCGGCAACGTGGCCATGTTCGACGACGAGCGCGTGACGGCTGCCGGGGCCGGGCGGTCCCACGTCTCGGTGTCCGGCATCAAGGTTTTCGAGCCCGGGATCGTCTGGTGGCCGGGCCGGCTACCGGCGTCCGCGCGGGCGGCGGGCACTGAGCTCGCGATGCTGCTCGCCGCGGCGGTCCGGGAGCTGGGCGGCATCGAGGCGAAGATCGTCGAGCTCGAGGCGGACCTCGCGGAGTCCCGCCGGTTCGAGAGCGCGGCGCGGATCGAGCAGGTACGGCTGGAGCAGAGCCTGTCGGGCCGCCTGGGCGAGCGCGAGCAGATCGAGCAGACGGCCACCGAGTCGGCGTCACGGGTGGCCGGACTGCGGGGGGAGATTGCGGTTCTCGCGGAGTCCCAGGCGAAGCTCGAGGCGGAGCTGCGCCAGCGCGAGGAGGCCCACGGGGGCGAGCGGCGGCACGAGGACGAGCTGACAGGTTCGCTCTTCGCGGTACAGGACGAGCGCCAGCGGGCCCGGGACGCGATGGGGCCGCTCGATGACGAGGTGGAAGAGGCGCGGACGAGGCTGGACGAGGCTCAGTCCGCGGCTTACGCCGCGGAGGGGCGGGTGCAGGAGGCGCGGACCCGGTTCGAGCTCGTGCGGCACGACTTCGAGGCCGAGTTCGGCACCGGGAATGAGCCGGGCCATCTGGACGATCTGGCGGCCCGTCCGCTCAACGACGAGGAGTTCTCCCAGCTCGGCCGGCTGGAGGGCCGCCTGGCCGAGATGGGGGAAGCCGTGAACCTGCTAGCGCTCGACGAGTTCAAGGATCTCGGGGAGCGCCACGCCGAGTACCAGCGCCAGATCGAGGACCTGCGGTCCTCGCGCGAGAAGCTCCAGCGCGCGATCTACCGGCTGGACCGCGAGTCGGAACGGCGGTTCGACCGGACGTTCGCGACGATCCGCGAGAACTTCCACACCATGTTCCGGCGCCTTTTCGGCGGCGGGGAAGCCGACCTCAAGCTCGTCGAGAGCGAAGAGGGCGAGCGGGGCATCGAGATCGAGGCCAAGCCGCCGGGAAAGCGCACGGAGTCGATTGCCCTGCTCTCGGGCGGCGAGAAGGCGCTGACGTCGACGGCGCTTCTTTTCGCCCTGTACACGACCAAGCCGTCTCCCTTCTGTTTTCTGGACGAGCTGGATGCGCCGCTCGACGACGCCAACACGGACCGGTTCATGAAGATCCTGAAGGAGTTCAACGCGCAGACGCAGTTCATCATGATCACGCACAACAAGCACACGATGGAGCTGGCGGACTCCCTCTACGGCATCACGATGGAAGAGCCCGGCGTCTCGAAGGTCGTCTCCGTGCGGCTCCGGACCGCTCAGCCGGCCGCCCAGCCGGCCTGAGGGCGGCCGAAGTGGCGCCGGGGACCGCCGTCGTCGAGACGCTTCGGCTGGATCTCCGGGAGTTCGAGGAATCCGACTGGCCGGCGTTCCGTGCCGTGTCGATCGATCCCGAGGCCGAGCGGGTCTGGGGCGAACCGGTCAACGAGCCGTTTCTGCGCCAGGCTTTTTCCGAGGCGCTCTCGGCGAAGCGCCGGTCCGACCGCCACGTCTACGCCCTTGCGGTCGTGCTCAGGACCACCGGCGAGATCGTCGGGTACGTGGACTTTTCCTTCAGCCCCGGGGCCTCGGAGGCCGAGTTCTCAATCATGCTCGGCGGGGGGTACCGGGGTCTGGGGTTCGGGTCCGAGGTCTGCCGGGCCATGATCGGGTTCGGGTTCGGGGCATTGGGCATGCGCCGCGTCTTCAGCTCCGTTGATGCCGCCAACCCGGCGTCCCGCCGCATGCTCGAGAAGGCCGGGATGCGGCTCGAGCGCGAGTGGCGGCGCCCTGCGGACGCGCCCCCGGGCTCGTCCTGGGCCGTGGGCTGCATGTACGTCATTCGCGCCGATGCGGAATCTCGCATCGATCGCCCGCTCTGATTCCG
>JAQTNG010000369.1 GCA_028714015.1 Elusimicrobiota bacterium
GGCTTTCCTTCCGCTCTTTTTCCTGCTTGCGCTGTCCGCGCGCGCCGAGCCGGTTCCCGGGGCCTTCCACGGGCTGACGCTGAGCCTTGGGCCGGGGCGTCCCGTGTGCGCGAAGGCCACGTTTGACCGCAAAATCGCGGAGTCAGGCGGGTATGTGCTGGTTCTCGACGCGGCCTTAGAGGGCGACGACCAAGCCATCCGCATGGCCGAGGCCGTCATCGTGCGTCGCGGAGGCCTGTCGAGCCGCGCGGGCGCTTCGGCCCGCCGCCATGGCGTGCCCGCCGTGGCTCTCGGCCAGGGCCGCTGGGACGGGCGCGGGCCGGCGCTGTACCTCGACGAGCCGTCATATGGAAATCCGCAAACGGCCTCGGGCTACTCGTATCGCCCCGTGATCGGCTCCGAGGAGCGCGCGCTGCGCGAGGGCGACGCGGTGATCGTGGACGCGGCGAGCGGCCGCGTGACCTTGGTTCCGCCGGCCGAGGCCGAGGCGCGCTTGGCCGCCGCCGAGGCCGCGCGCGCCTACGACGGCCTGCGCGACGAGGCTGCGCTCGAGGTTTGGCTCTCTCAGACGGAAGGCTCGCGGCGCGGCGCGGCCCTGCTGGCGGAGCTGGTTCCCCGCGCGGTCGCGGGGGCGATGCCGGCCGACGACCTGTCGCGCGTGCGCCGGTCCGCGGAGCGGACCGTTCCGGCCTCCGCGCGCGAGGAGATGCGCCGCGCCGAGGCGTCGGCCTTCACGCTCGCCGCGCGCGAGGCCAAGCGCCGCGCCGAGGATTGCGCGGCGGACGCCGCCGACGCCTCGGACGCGCCCTCGCTCGCAAGGCTGGCCGACGAGGCCCGCGCCTCGGCCGAAGGAGTGGCGGCCGTCGCCCGCATGCTGTCCCTGCCCGACGGCGGCGCGGCCGCCGCCGCGCGCGCCTGCCGCGACGGAGCGCTGCGCCGCGCGAAAGCCCGCGCCGGCAAGCCGTCCTCCTTCGCGAGCGCCGCCGCCTCCGGCGGCGCCGACCGGCCCGAGGGCGTCGAGCTTCCGGCGAACGCGTGGGAGCGCTTCGTCGACGGCAACGGCCTCGCGGAATGGCTCGCTCGGGCGCTCGATGACTCCTCGCTCGGCCTGCGCCGAAAATCCGAGCGCATCCGGGAGCGGATCGCGTCCTCGAAGCTCGATTCGTCTTCCGAGGCCGGAGCCGCGGCCCTCGCGGCCGCGACGGGGCCCGTTTTGGTCGTCGGCGAGGACGCGGCGCTGAAGGCCTCGGGCCCGGCCGACGTGCTCGCCCGGGTCAAGGACGCCTGGTCGGCGTCCTGGACGCCCGGCCCGCTCGGCGCGCGGCAGCGCGCGGGACGCGGGCTCGCCTACGACGGCCGCTTGCGCGTCGAAAAAATATCCCCGGCCGACGCCTCCGGCCTCGTGTTCTCCCGTGCCCCCGGCTCCGGGCGGCGCGAGCGTTTGTTCGTCGAGGCGGCGGCGGGCTCGCTCGACGGAATCCTCTCCGGCGACGCCGAGACGGAGTCCTATACGCTCGACCGGAGCACGGGCCGGGAGATCTCTCCCCGTTCGGGCTCGGCGTCAGCCGTCCTGTCTGATTTGCAGCTGGCGAGGGTCGCGCGCCTGGCGCGCGCGCTCGACGCGTGGAAGGGCGCTGGCGTGGAGGTCGCGTTCTCGTTTTCCGGCGGACGCCTGATCGCTCATACCGCGCGATCATTGGATGGTCCGCGTCCGGTCCTTCCCCTCAACGACCCTTTCGCCCCGCGGCCCGACGCTCAGTTCCTGAACATCAAGCCCGTCGCGCGCTGAGCTTAGAGTTCGTCCGGCCAGCGTCGAGCTCCATGGATGACGGAGAGCAGCTCTATCCTTTTTGCTTTTACCCGATACGCGACGATGAATGGGGTCCCCGGGATGATGAGCTCGCGCGTGCCTTCCACTCGGCCGGGACGGCCCATCTCCGGATGGCGGCTGACGGACACGACGGCTTTGCGGATTTTTTCGATGGTCCGCACGGCGGCGGAGGGATTCTCGTCGGAGATGTAGCCGTAGGCGCTATCAAGGTCCTTCAGCGCCAGCCGCGTCCAGACGACCTTCACTTGCGCCAGCGGGCGAAGGCGGCGGAGACTTCCGAATCCTTGGAGAACTTGCCGGCTTCGGCCTGGCGCAGCCCCTCTTTGATGTGGGCCGCCTGCCACTGGTGGATCTCGAGATAGTTGTTGATCGCCTCATTGAGGACGTAGCTTCGGTCCCGGTCGATGCCGACCGCGATGGCGTCCAGGGCTTTTCTCTTCTGCGCGTCCATGCGAAAAGTAATCGTTCTCTTGTTCATGAGAGTGGGCTCCTGAATGCGTCTCACAAGAGGATATATCGAAATGCGTTGAAATGCAATGGCTTACGCGGTAATGCGTCCTCGGATCAAGCCCGTCGCGCGCTGAACAAGGAGCGCAGCTCGGCGAGCTCATCGGCGCCGAGAAATCCGGTGAGAAGAAGGCCCGCGGGGTAGGCGGCGAGGAGCAGGAACCGGGCGGGCAGGCCGACCCCCGAGGACGGCCACCACAGCGCCGTCGTCCAGCCCGCGAGAATCGCGAGGCGCTTCCATTCGTACGGGACCGGACGCGACGCGAGCCCGAGCGCCCACACCGCCGCCGCCATCGACGCGTACGCGGCCAGAGTGGCCCACGCCGCGCCCATCATGCCGAGCCTCGGGATCAGCAGCCAGTTGAGGAGGATGTTCACGAGGGCCCCCGCCCACGTCGCGGCGGACACCGCGCCGGTGCGCTTATCGAGCATCAGCGGCGCCAGCATGACGAAATACAGGCCGTTGAATAAGTACGCGAGGGTCACGATCGGCACCACCGGCAGTCCGCTCCAGAACGAGGGATGGATCAGCGGCTTGCCGCCGAACAGGGGCGCCTGGACGAGAGGTCCGATGAAGAAGACGATGGCGAGGAACGCCCACGCCGCGAGCGCGCCGAAATAGGTGAGCACGCGCGCGATGATCGCGCCGGCGTCGGGGCGGTCGGCGCGCTCCAGAATGAAAGGCTTCCAGGCCTGGTCGAACATCCCGACGAGCAGCATCATCCCGATGCCGAGCTTGTAGCAGGTGCCGTAGATGCCCGCCTCGGCGAGGCCCGCGGCCTTCGCGAGAATGGGACGATCGGCGACCTGAACGACCATCGAGCCCATGCCCGCGACGACGAGCGGCACGCCGAAGGACAGCATCTCCTTGAGACGGGCGCGGTCGGGCGCGCCGAGGCGCGCGACGATGACGGGCGAGAGCATCGCGAGGCTCGACAGCGACGCGACGAGATTGGCCAGGAACACCCCGCGCAGGCCGAGATGCATGACGCTCACGAACACGTAGGCGAGGACGAGGTTCATCGCGATGCCGACGAGCTTGATGCCCGCGTAGGCCCCGGCGCGATGGGAGCCGCGCAGCTCGGCGTAGGGCAGCAGCATGGCCGCGTCGGCGGCGAGTATCCAGGCGCCGTAGCGGACGAGGACGGCCATCTCCGGCGGCAGGCCGACCGCGCGCGCCAAGGGCTCCGCGGCGAGGTGCATGATCACCGAGGCCGCGAGCGCCGTGCCCACGACCGTCAGGTAGGCGGAGCCGAAGGCCGACGTGTCGGCTTCGCCTCCACGTCTTCCTAAGCGCAGGTAGGCCGTATCGAGGCCGAGCCCGTAGATCACGGTCAGGAAGGCGATGTAGGCGTACAGCGCCTGCATCGCGCCGTTGTCCGCGGGCTCCAGAAGATGCGAGTACAGCGGCGTGAGCAGGAAGCTCAGCATGCGTCCGAGGACGGTGGACAGGCCGTAGACCGCCGTCTCGCGCGCGAGGCCGCGCAGCTCCCGGAACATGGCGCCCATCCTATCAAAATCCTACGATCAAGAAGTGAAGCGCCTCTTGAGCCTTTGGGT
>JAQTNG010000370.1 GCA_028714015.1 Elusimicrobiota bacterium
CTGCCAATCCGGCGCGATGGGCCGAGCCGAGGCCGGGCAAAACTACGAGGCGATCGTGAAGGCGTACTTCAAGGGCGTCGAGCTCGGCAAGCTCAATTATTGATCGAAGCTGACCGTCTTGTTTCCTTGACATAGATGGGCTATTCTCAAGGCAATGCGACGTTACCTTTTAGTTTCTGCCGTCTTATCGTCCGCCGCGTGCCGGGGCTCGGTGCCCGATCGCAACGCGCCGCCCGAGCAGGCGATCTCCGCGATCCTGATCGGCTGCAAAACGATCCTGCCCTCCGGCGAAACGCGCAACGGCCGGATCGTCGTCAATTTCGAGAGCGACGGCGGACGCCAGGCCGAGGTGTACCGTCTGCCGCTCACCGGCGGGGAGAACTATCTCTACCTCATCGAGCCGGGGACTTACCGCATCGCGCCCACGCGCACGATTTTCGGCTTCTACAAGCCCATCATGAACGTCGTCATCGAGGGCCGCTCGTACTCGCTGCCGTTCCCGCGCGACCTCCTGCGCCAGCACGCGTATGAGATCAAGCCCGGCAAGATCACCGCGATGGGCTCGCTCGAGGCGAAGGTGATGCCGGCCCTGCCCGGGCAGAAGCCGACGATCCGGGTGAGGCTCGACGACAGCCCTCAGGCCCGGCGCAACGTCGTGCAGAGCTCGATCCGGGACATGATGGATCCCCGCAAGTCGAGCGAGGTGCGGGAGAGCACGATCGCGTGGAGCCGCGCGCTGCAGAACAGCCTGATGGAACTGCTCGCCGAAGACGAGCAGCGCCAGCTTTACAAGCCGGCGCAATGACCGCCCTCCTGGGCGTGGACCTCGGCGCGACCTGGCTGCGCGCCTGCCTGTCGGACGGGACGAGAGCCCTCTGGACCGAACGGACGCACGCGACCGCCTGGCGCGACGCGCCCGCGGCGCTGCGGGCGATGCTCAAGAAGCACGGGCGGCTCCGCGTGGACGGGCTGACGCTCGGCGGCACGCGCCTCGGCGGCAAGGAGGGACGGGCGGCGCTGACGAAGCTCCTCAAGCCGCTCGCGGCGCGCGTCGACGTGGTCCCCGATTTCGAGATCGCCCACCGCGCCGCCTTCGGCGGCGGTCCCGGCGTCCTGCTCGTCGCCAGCACGGGCTCGATCGCCTTCGCGCGCGGAACGGACGGGGAGTCCCGCCGGGCGGGGGGGCTCGGTCCGCTTCTGGGCGACGAGGGCTCCGGCTTCTGGCTCGGGAGGACGGCCGCACGCGACGCGGTCCTCCGGCGCGAGCTGCGCCTGCCCGCGCCGCTCGATCTCGCCCACGCGCACGACCCCGTGCGCGCGACCGCCGCGCTCGCGCCGAAGGTCCTGCGCGCCCGTTCCGCCCGCGCCCGCAAGCTGCGCGAAGACGCGGCCGATCATCTCGCGACGCTCGCGGCCGAGGCGGTCAACGAGCTCGTCCTGCCCCGCCCGATCCCGCTCGCGCTCCACGGCAGCCTCTTCAAGAACGCGCCCCTCAGGAAGGCGGTGCTCCGCCGCCTCGGACGAGTCACCCTCGTCGCGCCGCGCGTCAGCGCCGAGCGCGCCGCCGCCGGATTGTAGGCGGGGTCAGACCTCCCGTTGTTGCGTTACTCGGCCGGGATACGCAACAACGGGAGGTCTGACCCCATTCCCTTTTTGTAGAATCGGGGCATGATCATCGCCCTCGGCTGCGACCACGCCGGCTTCCCCCTCAAGAAACTGCTGCACGCCTGGCTCGAGAAGAAGGGCTTCAAGGTCCTCAACCTCGGCGTGGACACGGACGCGGTCCCGGCCGACTATCCCGACTACGCGCGCGCCGTCGCGGAGGCGGTCGCCTCCGGGAAGGCCGAGCGCGGCGTCATCGTGTGCGGCTCGGGAGTGGGTGCGACGATCGCGGCGAACAAGGTCCCCGGCGTGCGCGCCTGCATGTGCCACGACACCTTCTCCGCGCGCCAAGGCGTCGAGGACGACGACATGAACGTGCTCTGCCTCGGCGGACGGATCATCGGGGTCGAGCTCGCGTACGAAGCGCTCAACGCCTTCCTCAACGCCAAATTTTCCGGGCTGGACCGCCATCAGCGCCGCAAAGACAAAGTCACCGCCATCGAGCGGGCTTATTCGAAGGAGGCCGTGAAGTGACCAACAAAAACCCCCTGCGTGATCTGCGCCGTTTCGGCGTCTCCGTCTGGTACGACTACGTCTCGCGCTCCCTGATCTCCTCCGGCGAGCTCAAGCGCCTGATCGAGGAGGACGGCGTGCGCGGCGTCACCTCGAATCCGACCATCTTCGAGAAGGCGATCGGCGGCTCCTCCGACTACGACGACGCGATCCGCGCCCACGCCAAGCCCGGCATGACCCCGACCGAGCTGTTCGAGAAGCTTGCCGTCGCCGACATCCAGGCGGCCTGCGACCTGTTCCGTCCGCTGTACGAGGAGAGCAAGGCCGGCGACGGCTTCGTGAGCCTGGAGGTCGCGCCCTCGCTCGCTCGCGACTCGGCCGGCTCCGTCGCCGAGGGCCTGCGCTTGTGGGCCGCCGTCGGGCGGCCGAACCTGATGATCAAGGTGCCCGGCACCGTCGAGGGCCTCAGGGCGTTCGAGGACCTGACCGCCGAAGGCGTCTCGGTCAACGTGACCTTGCTGTTCTCGCTGGAGCGCTATGCCGCCGTCGCCGAGGCGTACCTGAAGGGCCTCGAACGCCGCGCCGCCGCGGGCAAGGACATGTCCAGGGTCGCCTCGGTCGCGAGCTTCTTCGTCAGCCGCGTGGACAGCGCCATCGACGCGCTGCTTGAAAAACGGCCGGAGCCCGAGGCGAAAGCCCTGCTCGGCAAGGCCGCCATCGCCAACGCGAAGCTCGCCTATCAGCACGGAAAGAAGGTCTTCTCCTCGGCCCGGTTCAACGCGCTCAAGGCCAAGGGCGCCTTGCCCCAGCGCCTGCTGTGGGCGTCGACCGGCACGAAAAATCCGGCCTATCGCGACGTGATATATGTCGAGGAGCTCATCGGGCCCGACACCGTGAACACGATGCCGCCCGCGACCGTGGACGCGTACCGCGCCCACGGCGCCGGACGGCCGAGCATCGAGGAGAACACGATCGAGGCCGGCGTTCAATGGAACGCCCTGCCGCGCTTCGGCGTGGACCGGGAAGCCGTCATGGTCAAGCTCGAGGAGGAAGGCCTTGCATCCTTCGCGAAGTCCTTCGAGACCTTGAGGGGCAAGCTGACCGCCAAGCGGGCGCTGCTCGAAGCCGAGTTCGCCGCCGTGGACGCGGGCCTGGCCGAGCTCGAGGCCGCGCGATTCTCCGAGCGGCTGTGGGCCAAGGACCCCTCGATCTGGAAGGACGACAAGGAGCACCAGAAGCTGATCCGCCACGCGCTGGGGTGGCTCGACGCGCCGATCGTCTCGGGCGCCGCGCTCGGCCCCGTGAAGGCGTTCGCCGAGGCCGCCGCCGCCGAGGGCTTCCGCCAGGCCGTCGTGCTCGGCATGGGCGGCTCGAGCTTGTGCGTCGAGGTCCTGCGCGCTTCCTTCGGACACGCTTCAGGCCGTCTCGAACTGCTGACGCTCGATTCGACGCACCCCGACGCCGTCGCGGCGCTCGAAAAACGCCTCGACCTCGACAAGACCTTGTTCCTCGTCGCGAGCAAATCCGGCGGCACCGTCGAGCCCAACGCCTTCTTCGACTACTTCTGGGACCTCTGCGCGAGACGGCCCGGCTCGAAGCCCGGCCGGCAGTTCGTCGCGATCACCGACACCGGCACGTCGCTCGACAAGATGTCGCGCGAACGGAGCTTTCGCAAGACCTTCCTGAACCCGTCCGACGTCGGCGGCCGCTTCTCGGCGCTGACCTTGTTCGGCCTCGTGCCCGCCGCGCTTGCCGGCATCG
>JAQTNG010000371.1 GCA_028714015.1 Elusimicrobiota bacterium
GGATAGGTCGGCTGCGGCATGGTAGAGCTGGCCGTGGTGAGGATTGGCTAGGTGGTCTGGGTTCTGGTCTAGTGAGGCGAGGTTGGCATGGGCCACGGCAGGCGATGCTCCGGTCAGGTCCGGCAGGGACAGGCAAGGCGAGCCGGGGTCTGGCGGGGTCTGCCACGGATAGGCAGGACCAGCTTTGGTCCGGCGCGGTGAGTCGTGCAAAGCTGGGGTTTGGTATGGCACGGCTACATTGACCTGGCTTGCGAGCCGAGCTTGAAGCTGGTGATAAAACCTCGGACCTCGCTCGGGAGCTGGCTGTAGGTCAACACTCCCCCCGATGGAGTGATCGCCACGTCGGCCAAGATCGACGCCGGGCGCATCGTGTAAAACGCACTCAAAATCTTGACGGCATGCAAGAACGTGCTCGGGTAGCCGCCGAAGCTGTCCACCGGCAATGTGCTGTCCCACCCCGCATCTCCCACGATCACGAGGTCGTTGGGCATCGAGGTCCAGGCGTACCCTCCGCCCCTATTCCGAGGGTCGAACGGGTTGTCGGCCGCCTGGTCAAACCAACTGTTCTGCCCTCCCAGGGCGAGCCACCACGGCATGTCGCTGTCGGCACGCCACGGGCGGAACTGCAATGCCACGTAGGTTCCGTTGTTGATGTCGTCGGCGATCGCCCACGCAGAGGGGCCGGTCTTGCCGTCGCCCGGTACCGACACGTCGAGGACCGTTCCGCCGAAGGTCGTGGTGGTGAAGGTGCGAAAGCCCGGGATCGCCACCTGCGCCGCGAGCATCGTGGTGTTGGCCCACGTCCAGCCCGGGCGGTCGATCAGGAACCTCCGGGTGACGCGTTCGAGGAACGACTGCGCCGACATGATGTTGGAGCCGATCGTGGCGTCGCTGTACTTGGAGGTGGAGCCCGGCGAGTTGAGCTCCAGGTAATCGCGGACGGCCGTCTGGTCGATGACGAGGGTCATGCCACAACCTCCAAGCGGGCCTTCTCGCCGATGATCTCGCGGACCCGTTCGGCGGCCCGATCCCAGCGGAACATCGTCTTCACCCGTTCGATCGCCTTGGCCCCGAGATCCCTGCGAAGCCCCGCCGACAGGATGAGCTTCGCCACGGCAGTTCCAAACTGCTCCTCGTCGACCGTCGCCCAGAAGTGCGAATACGTGTTGTCGGTGAGGGCCGCGGGAGGCACCAGGAGCCCGGCGTCGCCCACGACTTCGGTCACTGCGGAGTAGTCCATCGCCACCACCGGCAGTCCGCAGGCCATCGCTTCGGCGATCGTCAGGCCGAAGCCTTCCGCCGATACCGACACGTACATGTCGGCCGTGTTGTAGAGGGCGTTCAGCATCTCGCGCGGCATTCCCCCGTACCGATCATGGAAGCCGGTCGACGCCATCCTCCGGGCCAGAGGGCCGTACTTGCTCCGCTCATCGTCGAGGTCGCCGCCTTGGTCGATCGTGCGGCAGTGGTACACGAAGTCCACGTCGGGATGCCGTGCCAGGACAGGCGCCAGTGACCGGAACAGCGAGGCGTAGTTCTTGCGCGGCATGTGGCGGTCGGTGCGCAGGATCAACAGGCGGTCGGGGTGCATCCCGAAGAAGCGCTTGCAGTCGTTCTTGCTCTCCAGGCGGACGATGCCCTTGCCACGCAGCACGATCGGTCGGAGCGGCGACACCTTCCAGAAGGTCTCGGTGTCCACTCCGTGGTAGACGACCGGAGGACGGGTGCCCATGACCTTCTCGATCTCGCCTGCTCCGAACTCGCTCATGGCGATCGGCGACAGGACGTTCCAGTACATCGCCCAGCGCGGAGGGAGACCGACTCCTTCGACCGGGACGTAGTTCCATGCCGGGAAGCCCTTGGGCAGCAGTCCGAAGATCGGGCTCATCTTGAGCGACGCGATGTCCCCGATGACCAAGGCTCCCTCGGGTGCCCAGCCGTCGGGGAACAGCCCACCACTGAACATGGCGTCGAGCTTGGGCTTGATCTCGTCGTTCATCGCCAGCCAGCCGTCAGCCTGTCCAAGCAGCGCAGTCCGTGACCCGAACGGCTCCGGCAGCTCGCCCGGCTGCTCATTGAGCGACAGAAAGCGCACGTCGGTCCCCTGCTCGACCAGTTGCCGCCCGAGGTCCATCGTGACCGTGCCGAAGCCGGTTCCTGCGAGGTCACCGAGGACGAGCAGCTTCATTCGACACGCTCCACCGGATCGACGCGCTGATGCCACGTCCGCCCCTTGGCCGTCACCGTCATCCACGTCTGCCCCTGACCATCGGTAAACGGCAGGCTGTAAGTCATCGCCGAGAGGATCTCGGACTTGAGTGCGATCATCTCCTTGCGCTGGCGGTTCTCCAGACGGGTGATCCGCTTGTTCAGCTTGCGGAGTTCATGCCGCATGGCGCGCCTCCCACAAGGCACGATCGGCCTCGATCAACGGCCCGAGGTCGCTCCGCTGCGACGCCGACCGACCCGGAATGTGGCGGATCGGGACACCGGTCACTCTTGCAACCCCAAGCCCCGCTCCCCTGACGGCCTCCTCGAAGGCGTCATCGCCGTACCACCAGTTGAACGACTCGTCGAACGGGATCGGGAGATCGGCCCGGAACAGGAAGCAGAAGCCGGTCATCCCTCCCGCGCCCCACGAGCCCTGCGTCCGCTCCAGTCCGCGATAGACCGGGTGCTCCCAGTCGGCGGTCACGTCGGGGTAGACCACGCCGATATCCCGGCAGTCGTCGAGGACCTGGGCCATGAACGCGACCGCTCCGGGCTTGATCTCGATGTCGTCGTTGAGAACGGCAATCGTGCGCGCCCCGACGATCCGCGCCTTCTCCACTCCCGCGTTCCACATCCGGTAGATGGCGTGGCCGTAGTCGTCCGACTCGAGGACGATCGGCTGGATGCCGTCCGAAAGCAGGACCGACAGGAGGTTGCCCAACTGCGGCGGGCGGTACCTCGTAGGAATGACGGCGGCGATCATGCGGCATCCACCACGGGAACCTTGTTGGCCGGGAAGTAGCGGTACAGGACGGCCGGCGTGAAGGCCCACGGGATGCCCGCGGTCAGCATCCGGTTCCACATGTCCCAGTCACAGACGACGCCTCGCCGCCACGACTCGGGATCGAGCGTGAAGCCGGTCGACCGTCGCCACATGCTGTAGACGAACCCGGAGGGGCGCGGTGGCCAGGAGCCGAGAAGGCCGTGTCCGACGACCTCCGCCCGACCGTACACGCAATCGGCGCCGCTCTCCTCGGCCAGCGAGAGAAGGGTCGCCAAGTGCTCCGCCATGAGTTCGTCGTCATCAGCCAGGACCGTGACCCACTCGCCTCTCGCCTGTTCGATGCCCCATGCGGTCGGGGCGGCGCCGAGAGCGCACCAGCGCGCCTGCGGATCGTCGGGGTACTCGTGGCGCGACAGGTTGGTGAACCGGATGCGCGGATCGGTCACGGCCGCCATCGCGTCGACCGTCGCCTGCTCGGTGCCATCGCCGACGACGACCCACTCCCAGTCGGTGCAGGACTGCGCCAGGACGGATGGCATGGCGCGGTCAACCAGCAGCCGCGTGCGGTTGTAGGTCGGAGTGATGATCGAGATCATGCCGTCACCCTGGCGAACCGTGAGGCGACGCGCTCGACACCTGCCTGGAGACCAACCACGGGAACCATGCTCAGGAGCGTCGCCTGCTTGCGCAGGGCCGGTCGCTTGACGAGCGTCATCCGGCTGGGCTGGTCCACAACTCGCAGGAGATACGACGGAGCACCCAATCTTGCTCGGATCATCTCCGCGAGCTCGGCGGTCTCGATGAGGTCGGGATGGCCGATGTTGATGACCTCGTAGCCGGACAG
>JAQTNG010000372.1 GCA_028714015.1 Elusimicrobiota bacterium
GGGTCCGCTGCCGGATGGCCGAGGCCTACATGGCCGGGGGCGACGTGGACACGGGCCTGCGCGAATTCGCGGAGGCCGAGCGCACCTGCGGCCCGGGCTTGGTCGGAGAGGTCCTGACCTGGCACGCCGAGGTCCTCCTGTGGCTGGGGGAGTACGGCCGGGCCCTGGAGAAGCTCGACGCCGCCGTCGGGCTGGGGGCCAAGACCTTCGTCTTCGGCTGGCGGGGGGCGGCCCGCTTCAAATCCGGGGACTGCGCCAAGGCTCTCGAGGACCTCGATCGAGCCGTCGAGCTGGATTGCAAGGACTTCGAGGCGCGCGGCTGGCGGGCCGAGACCTACCGCGTCATGGGCCGCCACGCCGAGGCTCTCGAGGACATCAAATACGTCATCCGCCACGGCCCTCGGAACTACTGGACCTACATGAATCGCGCATTGCTGCGCGACGCCCTCGGCGACGAGCCGGGGATGGCGGCGGACCTCGCGCAGGCTCCCCCCGAGATGCTCTCGTTCCTCAAGAAGAAGCTCAACATAGGCGACAAGAAAGACCGCTTGACCCGCGCGCAGATGCGGAAAATACTGACCTCCGGCCTCGATTGGGCCAAAGGGATCCGGCGCTGGGAAAAATACGTGCAACCCATATGGATGGAGCGACTGCCATGACGACCGACACGACGGCTTCCAAGCGCACTCTATTTCTCGTGCCCTGGCACATCGGCAACCGGCTCGACATCACGGTCCATGCGGCGCGCGTCGCGCGGAACATGCGCGTCTTCCTGACGGAGGAGCCCGCGCTCACCCGGCGCCAGTTCGAGAGCGACCTGGGCATCGACTGCCAGGGAAAGGAATTCCTGCTCATCCCCGAAAAGGAGGACCCCAAGTTCCTCAAGGAGGTCCTGGCCAAGATGCGCACGGAGGACGCGGCCCTGATCTGCTCGGGCGGCATCCCCTGCTTCATCGATCCCGGCGCCTGGCTGGTCAAGAGCCTGCGCGAGCGCGACATGCCGATACGGGCCCTGGCCGGCGCCTCGATCCTCTCGACGATGCTGTCGCTGAGCGCGATGGACTGGACGGGGACGCACAACCGCGGGACCTTCATCATCTACCTGGCCTCCGGCCCCAAGGGCGGCGTGCACGCCTCCCTGCTCGAGGCCGTCCGCCGGGAGGACGAGCCGGTGTTCATCTTCCTCGCGCTGAACCAGTTCAAGGAGTGCATCGCGAACATCGAGCCCGTCGTCGGCAAGCGCCTCGTCAGCGCCTTCTTCGATCTCACCAAGAAGACGAAGGGAAAGTATCCCTACGCGGACCGCGTGATCACCCTGACCTGCCGCGAGTGGCTGAAGGAAGCCGAGCGCATGCCGTGGAAGGAGATCTCGGACGTGGCTCTCATGGTCCATCCCAGCGAGGCCGCGTCTTGACCGAGCCGCGGAGAGTCGAGATACATCTCGGCACCCTCTGCAACAACCTCTGCGTCTTCTGCATGAGCAGCATGAACCGCGATCACCATGAGCCCTGGGCCTCGCTGGACAGGGTCCAAGAGGAGCTCCGGCATTTCCGCGAGAAGGGCTGCCGCTCCGCCGGCTTCCTCGGGGGGGAGCCGACCGTCTATCCCCACATCGTCGAATCGATCGCCTACGCGAAGTCTCTGGGCTACGATCGGATCGCCCTCTGCACCAACGGAACGCGCATGTCCGACCCCGGCTTCTGCGCCGCCCTGGTGGAAGCGGGGCTCACGCGCGTGACCCTCTCCGTTCACAGCCATCGCGTCGAGGTCGAGGACGGGCTCATCACCGGAGTGCCCGGAAACCTCGCCCGCAAGATCGCCGCGATCACGAACCTCTTCGCGCTGAAGGAAAAGGGGCGGCTGCCGGGAAACATCGCGCTCAACCCGGTCCTCTGCCGTCCCACGCTGGACGAGATGGAGGACTACATCGCCTTCTTCGGAGCGCTGGGCCTCGACGACATCCGCTTCAATTACATCTGGCCTCAAGGAGAGGCGCGCGACGACCGCCGCTGGATCCCGACCTTCAAGGAGGCCATGCCGAAGATCGCGCGCCTCATGCTGCTCAACGAGAAGCGCCTTCACAAGCACCTGACCTTCGGAGGAGTGCCGAAGTGCGCGCTCCTCCTGGCCGGGGTGAAGGGCCCGATGCTCGAGTACCTCGCGGCCAAGTACCTCGACGAAGCGGGCTTCGACCCCGACAACGACGTGAGCATGGCCACCAAGAACGGGCCGATGCCCGACCGGTTCGTCTGGCAGCAGGTCAAGAAGGACACGCTCAAGGCCAAGGGGCCGCAATGCGCGGGGTGCGCCCACCACGGCCGCTGCGAGGGCGTCTGGGGCAGCTACGGCGAGCTCTACGGATTCTCGGAGCTGACCCCGCTATGACCCCGGCCGACGAGGTGCGCGCCGTCCTGGCCCGTCGGGGCTGGACCCTGAGCCGCCGCGCGGCCGCGGGACGGATGCGCTTCATCGTCAGCCGGGGGAGCCGGGCCCTGTTCGAATTCGCCGGCGACCACGCTTCGGGCGCGGGGAGATCGTTGATGCCGGGCGTCCGGCTTCAAACCGCGCTCCGGCCGGGCTCGCGCCTGACGGCCGCGGATAAGACGGGGCTCGCGGAGCTTCGCGCCGCGCTCGACCGTCTGCTGGAATCGGCGCGCCGCGCCGGACCCGCCGGCGGCACGGCCCTGAGCGAGAGCCATGAGGGCCACGAGGGCCGCGACCTCCTTCTTCGGACCACCTTCGCCTGCAATCAGAAATGCCCGTTCTGCTTCGTGCCCATGACGGGGAAAAGCGCGGACATGGACGAGATCGAGCGCGAGCTGGACGCCCAGGCGAGCCGCTCGGGCCCGCGCGGGGAGCTGACCCTCTCCGGCGGCGAGCCGACCTCGGACCCGCGCCTGCTTAAGATCATCGCCGCCGCGCGCGCCCGCGGATTTCGCCGGTTCGTGCTGCAGACCAACGGCGTGTACCTGACGCGTCCGGGCCTGCTCGACGCGCTGATCCGCCTGGGCGTGAAGACCTATCTGTTCTCGCTGCACTCGCACAAGCCCGCCGCCTACGGCAAGATCACCGGCAGCCGCGGCCAGTACTCCCGCGCCGTGGCGGGGCTCGCGGAGCTTCTCAAGCGCCGCGGCCTCAGCGTCACCGTGAACACGGTGGTCAACGCTCACAACTACCGGGACCTTCCCGGGCTGGTGGAGTTCGTCGCGGGGCTCGGACGCCCGGACGTTTATTTCTCCATGATCAACGAGGTCGGCCATCAGAAGGTCCCGTCCTGGACGGTCGCCTTGGAGGTTGCCGCGCCTTTTCTGCGCCGGGCCGTTTCGCGCTGCCGCGAAGCGGGCCTCGCCGTCTCGCGGTCCGGCGGCGAGAGCTCCTTCCCGGTCTGCCTGCTCGACGAGCCCTCCCGCCACGCGTCGCGGCGGCCCCTGCCCCAGGACCGCGTGCGCTACGCGGAGGATTTCTCGGGAGAGGCCGGCGTCATCGGACGCGCCAAGCTTCCGTCCTGCGGCGAATGCCCCTACGACTCCCGGTGCGTCGGAGTCCCCGCGCAGTACGCGCGCCTTTACGGCTTGGCGGCGCTGCGCAAGGGGCCGAAATAGTTCCATGTGCGGCATCGCGGGAGCTCTCGCGCTTGACTCTCGCCTCGACGAAACCGACGGCGCCGTCGTGCGCGCGATGACCGGCATGCTCCGGCATCGGGGTCCCAGCGCCGAGCGGGTCTATTGGGATGAGGACTGCGCTCTCGGCAACGCGCGCCTCAGCGTCATCGACCCTTCGGATCACGCGGCCCTCCCGATGCCCAGCGAGGACGGATCGGTCTGGC
>JAQTNG010000373.1 GCA_028714015.1 Elusimicrobiota bacterium
CCCGCCGACGCGGACGCTCGCGCGTGGCGCGGCGAGACGCGCCTGGCCGCCGGCGATCTCGCGGGGGCGCGGGAAGATCTCGAGGGCCTGACTGCCCCCTGGCCGCGCGCGTGGCGGGCCGAGCTGAAGATCGCCCGCGGCGATCCGGAGGGGGCGCTCGCCGAGGCCGAGGCGTCGCTTGCCGATGACCCCGGCTACGCGCGCGCCTGGGGCGCCAAGGCGCGCGCGCTGGCCGCGCTCGGTCGAAAGCGCGAGGCGCTGGCGGCTCTCGACCGCGTGACCGAGCTCGATTTCGGCGCGGCCTGGGCCTATTGCGAGCGCGGGCGACTGCGGCTGTCGGCGGGGCGCCGCCGGGCGGCGGCCGCGGACCTGCGCCGCGCGCTCGCCCTCGACCGGGGCATGGACGAGGCTCGTCGCCTGCTGGCGTCCCTGGAGGCGGACGCGTGAGCAAGCGATTCGCGGCGGCGGCTCGCGCCTGCGAGGAGGGCCGTTTCGACGACGCGGTCGAAGCGATCGCGTCCGCGCTGGGCCGGCCGTGGCGCCCGGAGAGCACGCTCGCGCTGAGCCCCCTGCCGAGCCAGGACCTGCTGTACGCCAGCAACTGGCGCGCGGACGGCGAGTCGCGCTCCGACCGGAAGGCTCTCGCCCTGGCGGCCGCGGCGGCGAGGCTCGCCCCGCGCGACGGCGTCCTCCGGACCTTGCTCGGGACTTTGAGGCTGTACACCCGCGACCTCGACGGAGCGCTGCGCGATTTCGACGCGGCGCTCGCGCTCAAGCCGCGGCAGTCGTGGGCCCGCGCCTGGCGGTTCGCCGCCGTGACGCTCGTCGCCCGCCGCGACTCCGACCTCCCGCGGGTGCTGCGCGCCGCTCCCGACCTGGACCGCGCGCTGGCCGTCGAGCCGCGCAATCCCCTGGCCCTCGCCCTGCGGGCGGAGTTCCTGCACGACCGCGAGCGCTACGAGGAGTCGCTGCGCGATTTGCGCGCGCTGTTGAAGGTCTCGCCCGCCAACGATTGGGCTCGCTGCGAGATGGGCGAGATCTTGACCGAGTTGGGCCGCCTCAAGCAGGCGCGCCGCTGCTTCGACGGGCTCGTCGCGCGGCACCCGCGGGAGTCATGGTCCTACGCGATGCGCGCGCGCGCCGCGGCCAACGGCGGGAACCCGGCCGGTTCGATTTCGGATTTCGACCGCTCGATCAAGCTGTCGCCGAGATGGGCCGCCCTGCACGCCTGGCGCGGCGAGGCGCGGCGCAAGGGGGGCGACTGGCGCGGAGCCTTCGCCGACTTCGACCGGTGCCTGAAGCTCGATCCCGGCTTCCTCGTCGCCCGCGCGTGGCGCGGCCACGCGCGGCTCCTGCGCGGCGAGCACGCGGCCGCGCTCAAGGACCTGGACCGCGCGGTCTGCTCGGACTGCCGGCAGATGCTCTTCTACGCCTGGCGCGGGGAGGCGCTGTTCAAGCTGGGCCGCCGCCGCGAGGCGGCCGCGGACTTCGACCGCTGCCATCCCTTCCACCCGCGCCTGTCGTGGACGCAGCGCCCGGAGCAAAAGGACCGGGAGTCCTCCCTGCGCGCCGATCTCGACGAAGCCGCGCGCGGGGGCGACCCATGGGCCGAGGCGCTGCGCGGGCGCTTCCTGCTCGACGGCGCCGCCCGGGGGGCCTGGATGAGCGACCTCGGCGCGGTCTCCTCCCGCCCGGGCCCGGCGCGGGCGTGGGCGATGGCCTGGTTCGGCGAGGGCCTGCGCCGCGAGGGCCGCGCGAGCGAGGCGCGGCGCGTGCTCGAGGCCGCGAGCGCGCTCGCGCCGGGTCATTGGCTGTCGCGCGCCTGGCTCGCGCGCGTGCTCCTCGACTTGAAGGCGCCTCGCGCGGCCCTTCCCCACGCCCGGGCGGCTCTGCGCCTGCGCCCGGAGCACCCTTTCGCGAACGCGGTCGCCGGAGAGGCCTTCTGGCGCCTCGGCCGCCGCCAGGCCGCCCGCCCGCTTCTGGACGCCGCCCGCTGGCTCGGGCCGCGGGACCCCGAGACGAGCCGTAGCCTGGCGGCCTTGCCTCATGTTATGATTATGACGACGGTCATGGAGACACCCCGATGAACAGACACGCGTTATCGACGCTGGCCTTGGCCGTTCTTTCGGCCGCTCTGTGCTCCGCCCCGGCGGCCGGCCAGATCCCGGCCCTTCAGCGCTGCGACAAGCTCATGGCCGACGCGGACCGGATGGCGCTGACGATCACCGAGTGCTCCGAAGCCATGGCGGCCTCGCGCGCGGCCCTCGCGGCGGCGGGGAGCGTTTCGACGGGGTCCGAGGAAAAGGTCGTGACTTCGAGCGCCCCGCTCCCCGTGGATTTGACGCGCGCGGCGATGACCGAGCCTCTGCACGGCCGCCTGATTTCCTACTACGCCTACGCCGCCTTCGCCGCGGGCGACCCGTCGCAGTGCTCCCCCTTGGCCCACATCGGCGGCGTGCAGGAGAGCCTCTGCCGTAAGGCCGTCTCCGACCTCGACTTCACGCGGTCGCGGTACGGCGCGGACGCGGAGCTCCTCAAGGCCTGCCGGCGGACGGACGAGGAGTCGGGCGGAGGGCCCTCCCCGTGCTGCGCGTCGCTCGCCGAGAACCGGAACCGGCCCGAGCCCTGCGCGAAGCTGGTCCCGAGCTGCTTCGACGCGGCGTCGTGCCGGGGCTTTTTCGGGAGCTGGGCGGGCGACGCGCGCGCCTGCCGCGCCCTTCCGATGCCCGCGCCGGGCGATTGCAAGGGAGACGAATGCCCGAAGCTCCGGCAAGAGCGCGTGGCGAACTGCGAGGCCGACGCCGCGTTCGCGCGCGCCTTCAAAGCCCGGAGCCTCGAGCAGTGCGGCGGCTCGCAGCGCTGCCGCGTGCTGATGGGCGCGGGCAAGGCCGTCGCCCGCGAGATCGCCGCGAAGGATTTGAAGAACCCGGCCGGCGCCTGGTTCCTGAAGAGCGGCTGGAAAACTCCGATCGTGCTCTCGCGCACGCGCGTTCCCGCGAAGGCGCTCAAGCCGGCGCCCGGGGCCGCGAGCAAGAGCCTCGAATTCATGGGCTTCGTCTGCGCGGAGCCGCTGTCCTCGAAGGAGAATCGCGAGGCGATGGCGGCCGTTCTCGCCGCGGCGCGCTCCTGCCTGACGGACGTCGAGACGGCGACGGCGCAGCCGGCCCGCGCGCTCGCCGACGCGGTCGACGCGCGCCAGGAGAAGCTCATCCGGCTGAGCCTGCGCCTGGACAAGCATTTCGAGGGCGGCAAGCCCGCGAAGGCCCCCGCGCCGGCCCCGAAATAAGCGGGGAGGCCCTCCCATCATGGCGAGGTCCCCGGCCGCGTTCGCCGCTTCGGAACTCGAGAGGCTGGCGCATCACGATCTCCTCGACCCTTCGCCGAAGGGCGGGGAAGGCTCCCGCTGGGCGCTGCGCCAGGCGCTGGGCGCGCGCGGCGTCCGGAGCTTCCGCGGCATTCATCACGACGCTCTCTCGCGCGCGCTGGCCGGGCTTTCGCCCGGCGGCGGGGCGGAGGTCCTGGCCTTGCGCGGGCGTCTTCTGCGCCTTCTCGGCGACCGCGCGGCGGCCCGCCGCGCCTTCTCCGCCTCCCTGGCCGCCGCGCCGAACGCGCGGGCCGCGGGCTGGCTCGGCGAGATGCTGCTCGGGGCGGACCCGCGCCGCGCCCTTGGGGCGCTCGCGCGGGCGACGAGGCTCGACGCGTCCTGGCCCTGGCCGCGGCTCTGGAGGGCCGCGGCGCTGCTCGAGCTCGGCAAGGGAGCGCCGGCCCGCGCGGAGCTCGATGCGTTCGCCCGCCTCGGC
>JAQTNG010000374.1 GCA_028714015.1 Elusimicrobiota bacterium
GACCCCGAGCTCGAGCTCACGGAGGCCGACGCGCAGAAGATCAAGAAGGGCGCGAAGGTCGGCGACGAGCTCGTCTATCCCGCCCCCGCCGCCGATTTCGCGCGCATCGCCGCGCAGACCGCGAAGCAGGTGCTGACCCAGCGCGTGCGCGAGGTCGAGCGCGACAAGCTGTACGAGGAGTTCAAGCCGAAGGAAGGCGAAGTCGTCTCCGGCTCCGTGCACCGCTTCGTCGAGCGCAGCATCATCGTCGACCTCGGCAAGACCGAGGGCGTGCTGCCCCCGCGCGAGCAGATCCGCCGCGAGCGCTACAACATCGGCGGCAACGTCCGCGCGGTCATCCTGCGCGTGGACAAGTCCCAGCGCGGACCCGCCGTCGTGCTCTCGCGCGCGGCCGACCTGTTCCTGCAGCGCCTGATGGAGATGGAGGTCCCCGAGATCGCGGACAAGACCGTCGAGATCGTGCGCATCGTGCGCGATCCCGGCTTCCGCGCCAAGGTCATCGTGAAGTCCAACGACCCGCGCGTGGACGCGATCGGCTCGTGCGTCGGCCTGCGCGGCTCGCGCATCCGCTCGATCATGAACGAGGTCGCCGGCGAGCGCATCGATCTGATCGCCTACGCCGAGGGCGTCGAGGAATCCCTCGCCGCGGCGCTGGCTCCCGCGAAGGTCTCGTCGGTGCAGGTCATGGACCCCGAGAACCGGATCGCCGAGGTGCTCGTCGCCGAGGAGCAGCTGGCGCTCGCGATCGGCAAGGACGGTCAGAACGTCCGCCTCGCCCAGAAGCTGACCGGCTGGACCCTCGAGGTCAAGGCCGAGCCGGCCAAGCCCGCCGCCAAGGCGGCCGTCTCCGGCGCCGACGCGTCCTTGGTCACGCTCGAGGGCGTGGGCCCGAAGACGCTCGAGATCCTGGTCAAGGCCGGCATCACCGACGCCGCGAAGCTGGCGGCGTCCACGGCCGAGGACTTGAAGACGGCCGGCATCGGCGAGAAAACCGCCGCCAAGATCATCGCGAACGCGCAGGCCGCGGCGAAGGCGGAGGCGAAGGCGGAGGCGAAGGCCTAGGTCCCGCGTAGGTCCCTTTCAAAATGCTATAATGCCTCTTGGAACAATCAATAATGGAAAAGAAGATCACGAAAAAGACTCCGGCGAAGAAGCCCGCGGCCGATAAGGCCGCGGCCCCCAAGGCGAAGTCCGCCTCGAAGAAAGGTGCGGCCAAGGGCACGGCCGCCGAGGTCCGCGCCACGCAGGAAGAGGGCTCGATCGCCCCCCCCTCGTCGAATTTGGTGTCCGCTTTCGCGATGTTCAAGAAGCGCAATGTCTCGACCGCCGGCCCGACCGTCACGCGCCTGGCCGCCGGCGCGTCGCTCCCGAAGCCTCCCGCCCCGAAGCCCCTCGTCCCTCCCGCGCCTATCGCCGCCGTGCCCGTCGCCCCCGTCGCTCCTCCTGCCGCGCCGCTCGCCAAGCCCCCGGTTCCCGGCGCGCCCGTCGCCATCAAGCCGGCCGTCCCCGGCGCCTTGCCGCCCAAGCCGATCTCGCCCGCCGCCGGCGCTCCGGGAGCGCCCGTCGCCCCGAAGCCCGCCGTCCCCGGCGCGCCCGTTCCTCCCGCCGCGAAGCCGCCCGTCGCCGGCGCCTTGCCCCCGATGCCGCCGAAGCCCGGCACCTCCGGCCCGCAGAAGCCCGTCATCCTGCGCCCCGGCGCGATCACGATCCGCCCGCAGATGACGCCGCGTCCCGGCTCGCCGCGCCCTCCGATGCCCGGACAGCGCCCCGGCATGGGCCATCGCCCCGGCGGCGGCGGCCATCGTCCTCAGCACCAGAACCGCCCGTCCGCGCCCGCGGCCAAGCCCCTCGAGCCGGGCGCGAAGCCCGCGCTCAAGAAGATCAAGGTTTCCTCGATGATCACCGTCCGCGAGCTTTCCGAGAAGATGGAGCTCAAGACGAACGACGTCATCAAGAAGCTGATGGGCCTGGGCATATTCGCCACCATCAACCAGCGCCTCGACGCGGAGGCCGCGCAGGTCGTCGCCTCCGACTTCGGCTACGAGCTCGAGGTCGTCGCGATGTACAAGGAAGAGGAGCTCGCGGTCGTCAAGGCCGAGAAGGAAGACCCCGCCAAGCTCAAGCCCCGTCCGCCCGTGATCACGATCATGGGCCACGTCGACCACGGCAAAACCTCCCTGCTCGACGCGATCCGCTCGGCGAAGGTCGCCGAAGGCGAGTCCGGCGGCATCACGCAGCACATCGGCGCGTACAAGGTTAAGATCGACAAGGGCGAGATCGTGTTCCTCGACACGCCCGGTCACGAGGCCTTCACCGCGATGCGCGCGCGCGGCGCCAAGGTCACCGACATCGTCATCCTCGTCGTGTCGGCCACCGACGGCATCATGCCCCAGACCGTCGAGGCCATCGACCACGCCAAGGCGGCCGGCGTGCCGATCGTCGTCGCGGTCAACAAGATCGACCTGCCCGGCGCCAACCCGCAGAAGATCCGCCAGGACCTCTCCGCCCTCGGCCTTCAGCCCGAGGAGTGGGGCGGCAAGACCATCTTCGTCGACGTGTCCGCCAAGAAGCGCCTGAACCTCGACAAGCTTCTGGAAGCCTTGGCCCTTCAGGCCGAGATCCTCGAGCTCAAGGCCAACCCGGACCGCCCCGCCTACGGCACGGTCCTCGAGGCCAAGATGGACCCCAAGCGCGGCGCCGTCTCCACCGTGCTCGTTCAGGCCGGCACGCTCAAGCTCGGCGACGCGTTCGTCGCGGGCCTCGCGCACGGCAAGATCAAGGCTCTTCTCGACGACGCGGGCAGGCGCATCGAGTCCGCGGGACCCGCGACCCCCGTCGAGATCCTCGGCATCATGGGCACCCCCCTGGCCGGAGACGCCTTCACGGTCGTCGACAACGAGAAGTCCGCGCGCGACATCGCCGAGAAGCGCCGCCTCATCCACCGCGAGCAGTCCATGGCCCACCAGAAGCACATGACGCTCGTGGGCCTGCGCTCGGCCATGAGCTCCGGCGTGTCCAAGGCCAAGGACCTCAACATCCTGCTCAAGGTGGACATGCAGGGCTCGCTGCAGGCCCTGCGCGACTCGCTCGAGGGCCTGACCACGACCGAGTGCCGCGTGCGCATCATCCACGGCGCCATCGGCAACGTCAACGAGTCCGACATCCTGCTCGCGTCGGCCTCCGACGCGGTCACGCTCCTCTTCCACTCCGAGATCGAGCCGCGCGCGGCCGAGCTCGCCGAGCGCGAGGGCGTCGAGGTCCGCAAGTACCAGGTCATCTACGACCTCATCGAGGACGTCAAGGCGGCCCTCGAGGGCCTCTTGGCTCCCGAGATCGTCGACGTCGTCGTCGGCAAGGGCGAGGTCAAGGCGCTGTTCAAGGTCAAGACCGGGACCATCGCCGGCTCGGCGGTCCGCGACGGCAAGATCACCCGCGGCGGCCACATCCGCGTGGTCCGCGACGGCAAGATCATCCACACCGGCAAGGTCACCACGCTTCGCCACTTCAAGGACGACGTCAAGGAAGTGGAGAAGGGCATGGAGTGCGGCATCGGCATCGAGGGCTTCAACGACGTCGCGGTCGGCGATCTGCTCGAGTTCTTCGTCAAGGAATCGCGCACGCGCCGCCTGTCGCAGTCGCCCCGGTAACCCGGGGGCCTCATGTACGAGCGCAACGACCGTCTCCGGGAGCTTTACAAAGAGCTCGTCTCGACGCATCTGCGCGAGGTCAAGGACCCCGGCCTCGTCGGCTTCATCACGGTCACCGACGTCGACCTGTCCCACGACCGCAAGACGCTC
>JAQTNG010000375.1:0-3335 GCA_028714015.1 Elusimicrobiota bacterium
CTTGGCCGCGGCGATCGCGAAGCCGCCGGTGTAGCAGTACAGGTCGAGCACGCTGCGCCCCGCGAAGTACGGACGCAGGAAGGCGCGGTTCTCGCGCTGGTCGAAGTAATGGCCGGTCTTCTGGCCCTCGCCGAGGGGCGCGGCGAAGCGCAGGCCGTTCTCCGTGATCGGCACGCGTTCCGGGACGGCCCCCATCAAGGTCCGGCACTCGAGCGGCAGGCCCTCGAGCGCGCGCACCTTGTGGTCGTTCTTGAGGTAGATGCCCTTGGGCTTGACGAGCTCCTCGAGCGCGGCCTGGATCCACGGCATGCGGCGCTCGATGCCGGCGGACATCACCTGGAGCACGAGGTATTGGCCGTAGCGGTCCACGACAAGACCAGGAAGTCCATCCGATTCGCCGTAGCAGAGACGATATGACGTTTCACCCGGCAAAGCCCTCTCCCGGTATGAGATCGCCTCGGCGAGGCGGCGCCTGAAGAATTCCGCGTCGATCGGCTCCTTCGGGTCGCGGGTCAGCACGCGCCCGCCGATCAGGCTGTTCGGGTTGTAGAAGGCCATGCCGAGCGAGACGCCGGCCGCCGTCACGATGACGCCGAGGTCGCCGGGCACCGGCGGATGGTCGGACAGCACTTCCTTGATCTCGTTGGAGAAAATCCAGAGATGTCCCGCCTTGACGCGCTTGTCGCGGTCCGGGTTGAGGATGATGCGCAGCGGCTTCGACTCGACGGCGGCTTCGGGGGCGGCTTTCGCGGCTTCGGACATTTTGATTCTCCTTGCGTCAGGGTTCGGCCTCGCGGCCGCCCCTCCATCAACTTGGGGTCAGACCTCCCGTTGTTGCGTAAGTCTGAGTTACGCAACAACGGGAGGTCTGACCCCTATAAGGCTAACTTAAAGGCAGCCTCCCCGCTTGAGAATCTCGCGCGCGGAGGCGCCGTACGGCTCGAGCGAGAAGCACGCGTCGAGCTCCTTGGGCGACAGGCGCTTCGATACGTCCGGATCGGCGGCCAGGTGCTCGCGCAGCGGGCGGTTGTCCTTCCAGGTCTTCATCGCGTTGCGCTGGACGAGATCGTACGCCTCGAGGCGGCCGAGGCCGGCGTCGATGAGGCGCAGCAGCACCTTCTGAGAGAAGACGAGGCCGTTCATCTTCTCCAGGTTGCGCTTCATGTTCTCCGGGTACACCTGCAGGCCGTCGAGCACGTTCTCCAGACGCGCCAGCATGAAGTCGAGCGCGATGTGGGCGTCGGGAATGATCATGCGCTCGTTCGAGGAGTGCGAGATGTCCCGCTCGTGCCACAGCGCGCAGTTCTCCGTCACCGCCGACTCGTAGGTGCGGATCAGGCGCGCGAGGCCGCAGAGGTTCTCGCACAGCACGGGGTTGCGCTTGTGGGGCATGGCCGAAGAGCCTTTTTGGCCTTCCGAAAACGGTTCTTCCAGCTCGAGAATCTCCGTCTTCTGCAAATGCCGGATCTCGAGCGCGATGCGCTCGACGAAGCACGCCGTAAGCACGAGCGCGTGGAAGTACTCGGCGTAGCGGTCGCGCGGTACCACCTGGGTGGAGACCGGCTCGGGGCGCAGGGCGAGGGCGTCGAGCACCCGCGCTTCCACTTCGGGCGAGAGCTGGGAGAACGCGCCGACCGCCCCGGAGATCTTGCCGTAGGCGATGAGCTCGCGCGCGGCGCGCATGCGGCGCAGGCAGCGCAGGCCCTCGGCGTGCCAGCCGGCGACCTTGATGCCGAACGTGATCGGCTCGGCGTGCACGCCGTGCGTCCGGCCGACCATCCAGGTGCGCTCGTGCTTCTTCGCCAAAGTCCTCAGGCGCTTGAGCACGGCCTCGATATCGACGACGAGCAGGTCGGCCGAGTCGCGCAGCTGAAGCGCCATCGAGGTGTCGAGCACGTCGGAGGAGGTCATCCCGAAGTGCAGGTAGCGGTCCACTTTGGGGGCCTTGGTCTTCAGCTCGCCGGCGACGGCCGAGAGCATGCCGATGACCTCGTGGCCGGCGCTCGACTCCTTGCGGCGCGAGGCGTCGAGCAGGGATTTCTCGAGCAGGCGGCGCAGCGCCTTGAGCTCGGAGGCGGGCACGCCCTTCTCCGACGCGATCGCCTTGAGCAGCTCCTCCTCGACGCGCAGCATCGCGCGCAGGCGGTTGTCGTCCGACCAGATCTCGCCCATCGCGGGGCGGGTGTAGCGCGGGATCATGCTATTCTCCGTCCGAGCCGAGCTCGATCTCGCGCTTGGCCGTCGACAGGGGCACGCCGGACGCGCACTGCGGGCAGGTCTCGGGCGAGGCGGCCTCGAGCGGATAGCCGATCAGGCTGCGCACGGGCACGCCGAGGCACAGCGGCGCCTTCGAGCGGTCCACCATCGCGGCGACGCCGACGACGCGCGCGCCGTAGGCCTGCGCCAACGCCACGACCTCGCCGTTCGAGCGGCCCGTCGTGAGCACGTCCACGACGATCAGCGCGCGCTCGCCGCGCTCCAGGCGGAAGTCGCGGCGGAACGCCATCGAGCCGCCGACGCGCTCCGTGAAGATCGCGCGGCTCTTCTTGGCGCGCGCGACCTCCTGGCCGAGCACGACGGAGCTCATCCCGGTCGAGATCACGACGTCGACGGGGGACGCGAACTTGGTCGCGATCGCCTTCGCGATCTTCTGCGCGACGTGCGGATATTGAAGAACCAGGGCCGGCTGAAGGTAGACCGGCGTGTGCAGGCCGGAGGCCAGGCGGAAATGACCGCTCGCCACCGCGCCATGCTCCTGAAGCAGTCCCAGCACGTCCATCTTGTTCGATCGGCTCATGTCGTTCTCCTATTTGGACTTGGCACCATTATAAGGTCTGAAGCTTCTCGATCGCCTCGAAGCGCTTCTTGCCGCCGGCGCGGCCTTCCTCGAGCTTGCGTTCGATCTCGTCCACCGGAATCTTTTTGAATCGCGGCTCCAGCTCGGGCATGTTGAGGTCGCCCTTCACGCGGAAGCCGATCGACGGGCGACCGGCCTCGTCCACCCACCACTCGGGCAGGACGCCGTCGTACTTCGTCAGGCGCGTGAGCACGGTCATGTCCACCTGTTCGTGGCCGAAATCGGCCGTGCCCTCGGCGAACGCCGCGAGCTGGGGCGAGTCCACGTGGAAGTAGCGCGTCGTGGCGACGCCCGCCTTCAGCGCGTACTCGCTCTCGATCTTCGTGAAGTCGAGCGTCTTCGGGTAAGCCGTCGCCGTGCTGAACACCGAGAACTTGTTCATCTTGTGCATGTAGATGAAAGGCAGGAAGATCACGCGCAGGAGCTTGTGCGAGTCCTGCACGGCCGGGATGTCGGCCACGCGCCCCGGGCCGAAGCG
>JAQTNG010000375.1:3345-3792 GCA_028714015.1 Elusimicrobiota bacterium
CCGAAGCGCACTCGGGCCTCGCCGCCGACCTTGTCGAGCGCGGGCGTCACGCCCCGGATGGACCAGAGCAGATCGAGGTCCTTGCACCAGAAGTTCGCCTGCTTGACCTCGCTGACGCGCAGGTGGCCCGCGGTGTCGGGGAAGCTGCGGGGGATGACGTACTTGAAGGTGCTGACCCAGGGCCGGCTCTCGCGCTCCTCGGCCGACACCGTCCGCGTCGAGATCGAGGCCGCAATGCCGCTGACGAGGCGCTGGGCGTCCTCCCAGACGATCTTGTCGACGTTGCCGGAGATCAGGACCTCCTTCGGGGCGGAGAGGCGGTCCACCCGCCCCCGCAGGCGCAGGTGCGAGTCCCCCCAGTGCAGCGCCAGATTCTCGACGGTCAGGGTCTGCTTGGCCACCGACAGGGCGATCGCCAGCTCGTCGAAGGAGCTGCCGAACGCGACG
>JAQTNG010000376.1 GCA_028714015.1 Elusimicrobiota bacterium
GTGCAGCAGGTCGACCAGGTACATGAAGTCCTGCGGCGTGCCGTAGCGCGAGCTCGGCGCGAAATACCCGGTGCACTGGTAGCCCCAGGAGCCGTAGAACGGGTGCTCCATGATGGGCATCAGCTCGACGTGGGTGAAGCCGAGTTTCTTCACATGCGCGGCGAGCAGGGGAGCGATCTCGCGGTAGTTCAGCGAGCGGTTCCCCTCCTCCGGCACCCGGCGCCAGGAGCCCAGGTGCGCCTCGTAAATCGAGATCGGAGCCGTCAGCGCGACGCGGTCCTTGCGGCCCTTCATCCACTCCGCGTCGTTCCACTGGTAGTCGAGGTCCCAGACGACGGAGGCGGTGCGCGGCGGCTCCTCCTGGCGGAAGCCGTACGGGTCGGCCTTCTCGCCCTTGTGGCCGTTGACGTGAGACGAGATCCAATACTTGTAGACGGCGCCCTTGCCCACGCCGGGGATGAAGCCCTCCCAGATGCCGGAGGAGTCGCGCGGCTTGAGCGGGTGCTTGGTCTTGGCCCAGCCGTTGAAGTCGCCCATCACGGAGACCTTCTTCGCGTTGGGCGCCCACACGGCGAAGCGCGTGCCGGCCTTGCCGTCGTGCGTCTCGAGGTGCGCGCCGAGCTTGTCGTAGAGGCGCACGTGCGTGCCCTCGTTGAACAGATGGAAATCCAGGGCGGAGAGCGCCGAAATCTTCGTGTCGACTTGCTGCATGGTCATTGAAGCTCCGGGGCGCGGCCGCAGGCGCCCGTCAGAAGGGCCAGGCGGCCGGCCAGGCGCGGCGTCAGCATGCCGGGCTCCATGCGCCAGCGCCAGTTGTTCTCGGTGGTGCCGGGCCGGTTCATGCGCCCGTCGCCGCCGATGTTCAGGAGGTCCGGCATCGGGGCGATCACGGTGTGCGCGGGCGAGCGCCAGACGAGGCTCACCATGTCCCACGACGGCAGCACGGGCTCGCGGCCGAGCGCCTTGACGAACGCGCGGCGCTCCTTCTCGGCGATATCGGACGAGCGCAACGCGTTCGCCGTGCCGTCGTCCTCCCACCAGCCGCGCGTCGTGTCGTTGTCGTGCGTGCCGGTGTAGCCGACGCAGGTCTTGGGCCAGTTCACGGGCCAATCCTTCGACTCGCCGCCGAAGGAGAACTGGGCGAGGCGCATCCCCGGCAGCTTGAACTTGTCGCGCAGAGCGATGACGCCGGGCGTGGCCACGCCGAGGTCCTCGGCGACGATCTCGAGCGCGGGCACCTCGCGGCGGACCGTTTCGAACAATTCGTCGCCCGGCGCGTTGACCCAGCGCCCTTTGATCGCGGTCGTCTCCCCCGCCGGGATTTCCCAATAGTGGCGGAAGCCGATGAAGTGGTCGAGGCGCAGCGCGTCGAAGCGCTCGGCGCAGGCCTTGAGACGGGAGACCCACCAGGCGAAGCCCGTTTCCTTGTGACGCTCCCATCGGTAAAGCGGGTTGCCCCACAGCTGCCCCTCCGCGGAGAAATAGTCGGGCGGCACGCCCGCGACCGCCGTCGGAGAGCCGGCTTCGTTCAAAAAGAAGAGGTCCTGGTTGGCCCAGCAGTCCGCGCTGTCGTGGCGGACGTAGATCGGCGCGTCGCCCATCAGCCCGACGCCTCGCGCGGCCGCGTGGCGGCGCACCCCTTCCCACTGGCGCGAGAACAGCCACTGCACGAACTCGTGATAGCGGATCTCGTCGGCGACGTTCGCGCGCGCCTCCGTCAGGCGGGCGGGCTCGCGGCGGCGCAGGCGCTCGTCCCACTCGGTCCAGGACCGGCCGTGGTGGGCGTCCTTGAGCGCCATGAACAGGGAGTGGTCGGCGAGCCACCAGGACTCCCGGGTCCGGAAGGCCTCGAAATCCTCCTTGTCCTCGCGCGCGGCGCGCCGGGGGAAAGAGGCGAACGCGGCGCGAAGGGCCTTCTCCTTCGATTGGCCCAGCTCGGCCTTCTTGAGCAGGCCCTCCACGGCGAGAAGATCCGTGTCGATCAAAGCGGGGCTGCCCGCGAAGCTCGAGGGCGAGGAGTACGGCGAGCCGATCTCGTCGGGAGTGCACACCGGAAGCATCTGCCACCAGGATTGGCCGCAGTCCGCGAGGAAGTCCACGAAGCGCAGGGCTTCGGCGCCCAAAGTCCCGCCGCGCGTCCCGGGCAGGGACGTCGGGTGCAGGAGCACTCCGCTGGAGCGGCGCGACAAGGAAGGTTTCGCTGGCATCTCGGCCTGCATTCTAGCAGAAGCGCCCCGCGTGTGGTACGATGGGCGCCCATGTGCAGCCGCTATACCGTCGGGGCGGACCCGAAAACTCTCACCGAGCGTTTCGGCGCTTTTCCCGCGCCCGGGCTCAAGCCCCGCTTCAACATGGCTCCGAGCCAGGAGGCGCCCGTCCTGTTCGCGGCGCCCGAGCGCCGCATGGCTCTCCTTAAATGGGGCCTCCTGCCCGCGTGGGCCAAGGGCCCGCAAGCCAAGCCCCAGATCAACGCGCGCGCCGAGACCTTGCTCGACAAGCCTTTTTTCCGGGAGGCTTTCCGCTGGCGCCGCGCCCTCATCCCGGCCGACGGCTGGTACGAGTGGCCGAAAAAAGGCGCGGACAAAGCCCCGCGATACTTTTCGCTCCAGACCGGAGAACTGTTCGCCTTCGCCGGGCTCTGGGAGCCGGGGAACTTCACGGTGATCACCGTCGCGCCGAACCCCGTCGTCGCCCGCTTCCACGACCGCATGCCCGCCATGCTCCCGCGAGACGCCGAGGCGGAGTGGCTCGACCCGAAGACGCCGATCGACCGGCTCCAGGAGCTTCTCCGGCCCTACCCCTCCGGCCTCCTCGCCGTGCGCGCCGTTTCCCCCCGCATCGGCTCCACCGCCGTCGACGAGCCCTCACTGCGCGACATCGCCGCCAACGCCCAAGGCGACCTTTTCTGATAAGATCATAAGGATGATCGCGCGAACGCCGCGGCGATGGCAGGTTCTGCTCTCCGCGAAGGAGGGCGCCTCGCTCGTGGCCGGACTGCCCCCCGCCGTGCGCGCCGCCGTGCGCGCGGGCAAGGAGCTGGCGCCCGACCGCATCGTGATCGCGGGCGCCGACGACGCCTTCCTGCTCAGGTGGGAGTTCCAGCTGCGCGCGGCGGGCGTGCCCACGCTCGGCGACAAGATCGGCGCGGGCGCGCTCGACAAGAATCTCCCGCTTCTGGCGCTCGATCCCGAATCCTTCCCCGACGAGGACGGCCTCCTCCTCTTCGCCGCGGGCGCCGAGGCCGCCGCCCAAGCGGGCGCCGGCGACGCGCGCCGCATCCTGTCCGGCCGCCCCGTCGCCGCGCTGCGCTGGAACCCCGCGGCGTTCGGCGCCGGTCAATACTCGCCGGAGGATGTCCTGACCAAAGCCCTGGCGGCGCCGGCCGCCGAGGTCCCCCTCGGCTCGTTCCTCGACGCGCGCGGCTCCGCCGCCGCGCGCTCGGCCGAGACCCTGTTCGCGCGCCTGGCCAAGGACAACGACGGCTACATCGCCAAGTTCGACCGCACCCTGTCCATCGCGATCACGCGACTCCTGCTTCCGTTCCCCGTGACGCCGAATCACGTCACGACCGCCGGGCTCGTTCTCGGCCTGCTCGGAGCGTGGTGGCTGGCCGCGCCGTCGGCGCGCCTGCAGTTCTACGGCGCGCTCATCCTGTGGTTCTGCTGCCTGCTCGACGGCTGCGACGGCGAGATCGCGCGTCTGAAGCACATGTCCTCGCCCTCGGGCGCGGACTACGACGTATGGGCCGACCATTTCGCCCACCTGGCGACCTTCGTCGCCCTGCCC
>JAQTNG010000377.1 GCA_028714015.1 Elusimicrobiota bacterium
GGCCCAGCACGTGCATGAGCGTGGACTTGCCGGAGCCCGAAGGGCCCATGATCGAGACGAAGTCGCCCTCTTGGATCGAAAGACTCACGTTGCGCAGGGCGCGGACGGGGGCGGACCCCAGCCAGTAGGTCTTGCGGACGCCCTTGAGCGCGACGAGAGGGGCGCGGCTGCCGGATGCCTTTCGGGTCACGGGCGTGCTAGCGCCGCCTCCCCCCGAACTGGGGCATCAGGGGATTCTTGCCCGTCTTCGCAAGCGAGGGCGGCACCGCGTTCGACGCGATCAGGATCGTGGTCCCGGCGTTCAGCCCGGACGGAATCTCGACCATGCCGTTGTCGGACATGCCGATTGCGACCGGACGCAGCGCCGGCGGACGCTTGTCACGCTTTACGAGAACGGAGAGAATGCCCTTTTCGTCGGTGAGCGCCTCGGCGGGGACGAGGATGACGCCGCGGCGCTCGTCGATGGTCACCGAAACCGTCGCAGTCATGCCCGACCGCAGGACGGACGAGGACTTCAGGAGCTCGACCTCGAGGTCGTAGACGGTCACGTTGTTCGCGCTCTTGGCCTCGTAGGCGATGTGGTCGACGCGGCCCGGGAGCCTGATGTCGGGGTAGGCATCGAGCAAGACCTCGGCCTTCTGTCCGATCCGGATCTTGCCCAGGTCAGTTTCGTCCACCTGCGCGCGGACGATCAGCCGGTCCGCCATGACGAGGGGGGCTTCGCTGCTTCCGATGTTCTGGCCGGGCTCGGCGCGGCGGGCGATGATGAACCCCGAGAGCGGGGCGACGAGGGGAGTGGGCTTGTAGGCGTCCTCCCAGCGTGCGACTTCCTCGGGGCCCTTGGCACGGGCGGCGTCGAGCAGTGAGGCGCGGTCCGTGGACGAGATCCAGGCGAGGACCTGTCCCTTCTTTATGAAGTCTCCTTCCCGGACGAGCACTTGGTCGATCCGGCCGGCGACCGGGGGCCGCAGTTCGATCCGGTTCTGCGGCGAGACGTCCGCGGCTGCGTTGATCGCGCTGCGGAGGTCGCCCTTGGCGACCAAGTGCTCGCGGAAAGTGGGCGCCGCCTTGCCATTTTTAACGATCCGGCAGGTGCCGATCCCGAGGGCCACGAGTATGACGAGACCTCCTGCGATCCAGTACCGGCGTCGGCCCCGCCGCGACCGGGTGAAGGTGAGCCGTCCTAGCGCCATGGTTTCCCCATCATGTCACAGTCCTTCCCCGAGAGCGCGGCGCCAGCCGGCCTCGGCGTAGAGTCCGTCGCGCCGCGCTGCAATCGAACTCCGTTCGGCGTCGACAAGCTCGCCCTCGATCAGGTCCCACTGCACAAATCCAAGCAGGCCGTTCGCGTACTGGGCGCGGCCGATCTCGGCCCGCGTCCGGGCTGCCTCGAGATACCGCTCCCGGACGGCGAGCGACTCGTGGGAGTCTACGTAGTAGAAGAGCGCCTCCTGGAGCGAGACTCGCTGGTCGCGGCGGACCGACGCGAGCGAGGTTTCGGACTCCGCCGCAGCGGCCCGGTTGGCGCGCCACGAGAACCAGTCGCGCCCGCCGTTGAAGAGGTTCCAGGACACCGACAGGCCGGCGTTCCATGACTTGCCGTCGTTCAGGAACCAGTCCGGCCCGTCGCGTCCGACGGACGCGCTCGCATCGAGGGAGGGGTAGAAGGATGCGCGGGCCGCCATCAGCGAGGCGTGGGCTTCGTCCACGGAGGCCGCCGCGCTCGCGCTCGCCGGGGTCTCCTCCGCGGCCGCGGCGAGGTCGGGTGCCGACGGCGGCGGTGCCATGGCCCAGTCGACCTCGACCCGGAATTCCGTGAACGAGTCGCGCCCGAGCTCCCGGGCCAGCTTCTGCCGGGACAGGATCAGGGCGCGGCGGGCCCGCGCGACTTCGTAGGCGGCCTGCAAGGCGTCAGCTTCGGCACGCAGAGCCGAGCCCTTGTTCTCGCGTCCGGCTTCGTACTTGAGTTGGACGAGGTCCGCGTTTGCCCGGCGCCGCTGGGCGATCCCTTCCTGGACCTTCACGTTCTCTTGGCCGTAAACGACGTCGACAAAGGCGCGCCGGAGTCGCGCGCGCAGGTCGGCGGCCGTTTGACGGAAGGAGGCATTCTCCCTCCGGCTCGAGGCCGAGGATCGCAGGACATCGGCGAGCGTCGAGAAGCCCGAGAAGAGCGACTGCGAGGCCGACAGCCGCGCCGACCAGGAGGAGTTCATGTCCCGGAACCACAGCCGGGCGTCGCGATCCGAGTCCGACGCGCCGAGCGAGGCGCTGACCCGGGGGAGGAAGCCGCCGTAGGAGGCGTTGCGGCGCGCCCGCGAGGCTTCGAGCCCGAGCTCGGCCTGCCGCAGGGCCGGATTCTTCGCCCGGGCCTCGGCGACGCACGCCGTCCATGTGAGCGCGGGAAGCGCCATTGGCGCGGAAGGTGCCATCGGCGCGGAAGGTGCCGCCGGCTCGGCCGGCGCCGCCGCGCGTGCACGGGCGGCGAGCGTCGTCAGCACGACCACGGCCGTGAAGGCGCGGAGGGAAGGCGTCAATGGGCGCACGATCTGTCTAACGTTTATCCCGTCTCGATATTGGGGTTTCGCCCCCCCGGGGGGCGCCATCAGGCGGCCAGGGCCTTCAGGAACGCCAGGTCGTCCTCGAGTTTCTCGCGGGTTTGCATGTCCGCGAAGTCCTCGATCGAGTACCAGCCTTCGTATCCGGCGGCGCGGAGGGCGGTGAGGATCGCGCGCCAGTTCGCGTGCCCCTCGCGCAGGCGGGCGGTGCGCGGCTCCCAGACGAACGGGCCGCCGGCGGGCTTGTCCTTCAGGACCCATGTCGCGTTCTTGACGTGCACGTGAGCGAGGTACGGCCCGAGGATGTCCATGCCCTTTGCCCAGGATTCGAATCCCTCGTGAACCATGTTGCCGGGATCGAGGATGGCTCCCGCGGCCTCGGGGTCGAAGCCCTCGAGGAGCCGTCGCGCGGCCGAGGCCGAGGGCGCGATCGAGCCGTGGTGGATCTCGAGGACCGCTTTGACGCCGTGCCGTTTCGCGGACGCCTCCACGGTTTCCAGTCCCGCCGTCGCGAGTTCGAGCAGCGCGTCGTACGGCTCGCGGCCGTCGTACCACGGCAGGTTCACGCGGACCATGCGGGCTCCGAGCTCGACGGCCGAAGCGGCGATGGCGTCGAAGCCCGCGGGGTCGCGCAGGTTCACGTAGGTGCCGAGGGCGCAGATCTCGACCCCGACGGCCGCGGCAGCCGATTTCAGCCGCGGCGCGCTTGCGGCGAGGTTCGAGGGACCGATCGGGTCCTTGTGGTTGCCCCAGTTGGAGTACGGCTTGTCCCGGTGCTCGGGGGCGATGTCGCAGACGCGGATTTCGATGCCGTCGTACCCGAAATCCCGGAGCATGCCGACCTGCTCCTCAAACGTGAACTCCGGCAGGATGAGCGAGCAGACCGAAACCTTCACCTCATTCCGCCGGAGCGTGTTGCGCCGGCTACTTGTCGGCGGGCTTCACGGCCGGGGTGGCTTGGGTAGCAGGCGATGTCGCGGGAGCCACCGCTGGCGCCTGCACTGCCGGAACGGTGGGGACCGGGGACGTCGTCACCGAGGGAGTTGTGACGGGGATGGAGGCAGTCGTGGACGAAACGGATACCGCCGTCGGGAGCGCCGGCTCCGCGATGTTGGATTGGATGACGACCTGCTTCTGCGGCGTCTTCGGGTCGTTGGAGTGGATCGAGACCGTCGGTGTCTGGGCGCCGTGACTGGCCCGGGGGTAGAACGTGGCCTTGAGTCGGGTTTCC
>JAQTNG010000378.1 GCA_028714015.1 Elusimicrobiota bacterium
CCCGTAGGTGCGCCAACGGTCGCGCGGCGAGACGGCGCCGGGCTCGCTCACGCTTTGTCTGCGATCGGCGGGTGGTGGATGAACTGGAGGCCGTTGCCGTCGGGGTCTCTCACGTAAAAGGACCGCGCGCCGTCGCGGTGGGTCTTGGGCGCTTTGACCGCGAAGGCCTTCACGTGCTCGTACCAGGCGTCCACGTCCTCGGCTTTCTTGAGGATGATGCCGAAATGGTCGAGTCGCGTCTCCTTGCCCGGGGTCCCCTTGTGAAGCGCCAGATTGTCCTGGCCGTTCATCGTCAGGTAAAGATTGTCGGCATCGGGGCGCCACTCGACTTGATAGCCCAAAAGGCCGCAATAAAAAGCCTCGGCCTTGGCTAAATCGCCGGTGAACAGCGCGATGTGTCTGATGCCCAGCGTCGTCGGGAGATTCATGGGGAAATGATATAATTTTGTTCTTATGCCCGAAACGCTCACGCCCGTCTTCTCCAAGCTGAAAAAGTACGTCCCCGACATCTATTCCTGCCGCCGCCGCCGCACGCGCGTGGTGATGGTGGGCAATGTCGGCGTGGGCGGCGAGAACCCGATCCGGGTCCAGTCCATGACGACGACGGACACGCTGAACGTCGAAGCGACCTTCCTGCAGTCGGTCAAGATGATCGAAGCGGGCTGCGAGATCGTGCGCATCACCGCGCCGACCGTCGCCGACGCGGTCGCCATCGGCAAGATCAAGGAGAAGCTGGTCAAGGCGGGCTTTCGGCAGCCCATCGTTGCAGATATTCATTTTTCTCCAAATGCCGCCGACGCCGCCGCCGACTTCTGCGAGAAGATCCGCATCAACCCGGGCAACTTCGTCGACAGCAAACGCTTCGCGGTCAAGGAATACACCGACGAGCAGTACGCCGCCGAGATCGACCGCATCGAGGAGCGCTTCACCCCCCTCGTCCTCAAGCTCAAGCGCCTCAAGCGCGCCTGCCGCATCGGCACGAACCACGGCTCGCTCTCCGACCGCATCATGAACCGCTACGGGGACAGCGCGCTCGGCATGGTCGAGAGCGCCCTCGAGTTCGCGCGCATCGCCGAGAAGAACGGCTATTACGACCTGATCTTCTCGATGAAGTCCTCGAACCCGAAGGTCATGATCGCGGCCTACCGCCTGCTCACCCAGCGCCTCGACGACCTGGGCATGAACTACCCGCTGCACCTCGGCGTGACCGAGGCCGGGGATGGGGAGGACGGCCGCATCAAGAGCGCGATCGGCATCGGCTCGCTGCTCGAGGACGGGATCGGCGACACGATCCGCGTCTCTCTGACGGAAGACCCCGAGCGCGAGGTTCCCGTCTGCCAGGTGCTCGCCAAGCCTTTCCATAATCGGGAGCAGGAGCCCGCGCGCGCCGAGAGCAAGAAAGCGATTTATCATTGTGCTGATTTTTACTCCTATAAGCGCCGCAAGGCGGACTATTTCCCCGTCGGACCGTTCGTGACCGGCGGTTTGGATTTGGTCCGCGTGGTGACGAAGGTCCCGAAGATCATGACCGCCGACGCGATCCTCGATCTGCACGAGGTCCTGCTCGGACGGGCGTCCGGCGCCGACCTCGAGATTCTCGAGTTTCCCGTCACCGATCATGAGAGCCTCGAGCGCCTGCGCGACATCCGCGTGAAGCTCTCGGGCGAGACCTCGCGCCTCGCCTACCTCGCTCGCGTCGAGGGGCCGCTCGCCCTCGCGCTCGACGCGGTCAAGATCGCCGACATGACGTGCTGGGCGACGCCGGCCGAGCGCGATTACGCCGCCTACCTCGACGCGATCAAGGACACCGGCATGGTGAACCTCGTCGAGGCGGAGACCGCCGATCTGGCCCGCAAGTACGAGGCCGCCTCCTTGTATAAAGCCGTGCCGACCATGACGTCGCTGCGCGGGACCGACTCGGGCAAGCTCATACGCGAGTACCGCGCGCTCGCCGCGTACGGCGGGTCGTCCCCCATCCTGATTCGCGCGCCGCGCGAAAACTCGCCCGACGAGCAGGTCATGCGCGCCTCGACCTTGATCGGCGGCCTGCTGTGCGACGGCGTCGGCGACGCGGTCTTCATCGACGCGGACCTTCCGTTCGAGCGCGGCGTCTCGCTGCTCTACAACGTCCTCCAGGGCGCGGGCGTGCGCATCACGAAGACCGAGTTCGTCTCGTGTCCTTCCTGCGGAAGGACGCTGTTCGACCTGCAGACGACGACCGAGCGAATAAAAGCCCGGACTGGTCATCTAAAAGGCGTCAAGATCGCGATCATGGGCTGCATCGTCAACGGCCCCGGCGAGATGGCCGACGCGGACTTCGGCTATGTCGGCGGCGCGCCCGACGCGATCAACCTCTACGTCGGCAAGGAATGCGTCCAGAAGGGGATACCGTTCGCGAAGTCTGACGACGCGCTCGTCGAGCTGATTAAAAAACACGGCAAGTGGGTCGAACCCTAACTCGAGCCCTAGGGCTCGTCCTCCTCGCCGTCCTCGGCGCCTGCTCCCCCCTTTACGGCTACCGCTCGGCCGCGGGGCACATCGGACTTCTCTGGCGCGAGCGTTCCATCACGAAGACGATCGCCGATTCCTCCACCGCTCCCGGCCGTCGCGAGAAGCTGAAGCTCGCCCTCGACGCGCGCCGCTTCGCCGTCGAACGCCTGGCCCTCTCCCCCTCGCGCGACTACAAGGATTGGACGCCCGTGGACGGGGCCGTCACCTGGCTCGTCTACGCCTGCTCGACGACGAGCCTGACCCCCGTCTCGTTTCTGGGGTTCCCCTACAAGGGCCATTTCCGGCGCGAGTGGGCCGAGGCCGAGGCGGCCGCCTGGACGAAGAAGGGCTTCGACGCGGCCGTCGTGCCCGCGTCGGCCTACAACACGCCGCTGCCGATCGCCGATCCGCTTCCTTCCACGGTCCTCGACTACGGCCCCGGCGACCTGGCCGAGCTCCTGATTCACGAGTTCACGCACGGCACGGTGAACACGGGCGACCAGACCTTCAACGAGGCGATGGCGTCCTGGGTCGGCGAGCGCGGGGCGGACCTTTACTTGACCGGGCGTTTCGGCGGCGCCTCTCCCGAACTCGCCGAATGGCGGCTCGATTCGGCTCGCGCCGAAACGCAGGCGACGCTCTACGACGAGCTCGGCAAGCTGCTCGAGGAGCATTACAAGGCGGGCGGCGCCGGCCGCGAGACCCTTTTCGACTGGGCGCGCGCCGAGGCCGCGAAGTCGGGGCTCGTGCTGCCTGCGGCGCTCAACAACGCCGTGGTCGCCTCGCACCTGGTCTACCGCGGAGAGCCCGCGCTCTTCGACGCGCTCTTCGCCAAGGGCGGCGGCGACTGGAAAAAGATGATCGCCGCGCTGAGAGCGCTGGATCGCCGGGCTCCGTGGCCGGCGCTTCGCGCCGCGGTTCTGGACAAGCGGAGCTAGCCTCGTCCCGGCGAACGGCGGCCCGGGCTCAGGCCATGGCCGCCAGCGTCTTGCGGAATCGCGCCAGGGAGATGAAGAAGAACCCCGCGCCGATCAGCACGAGGGCCGCGAACTGCGGCCAGACGACCGCGAAGCCCGCGCCGCGGAACAGGATGGCCTGGGCGAGCATGACGAAATGCGTGGTCGGGGACGCCAGCATCAGGGTCCGGACGAACAGGGGCATGCTCTCGCGCGGCGTTATGGCGCCGGAGAGGATCTCCAGGGGCAGGAGCGCCAGCATCATCAGCAGCGCGAACTGAGGCATCGAGCGCGCCACCGTCCCGAGGAATATGCCGAGCGAGGTG
>JAQTNG010000379.1 GCA_028714015.1 Elusimicrobiota bacterium
CACGACCCCGCCGAGCTCGTCGGCGAAGTGATGGGCCTGCGCTCGCAGACCGAGAACACGGACGCGGCCGCCAACATGGCCGGCACCGCGCTGCGCCTGAACAAGGCCTATGACGTCGCCGACTGGCCGACTCCCGACGAGCAGAGCACCGCCATCAACGAGGGCATCACTCCGATCGCCAGCACGGACGCGGGCGCCTACCTGGTGATGTCGGTCAACACCCAGAGCAAGAACCCGTCCGGCACCGTGAACGACTTCCGCGCCACCGAGACTCACCGGGTGAGCGTCGCGGACTCGTTCATGGACACCGCGCTCCAGACCTGGACGCTCAACTTCCAGGGCAAGAAGTTCGCGGACGACAAGCGCGACGCGAAGGGGCTCGTGGACCCGAACCAGAAGCCCAGCGCGACGATGGTTCGCCCGTCGGGCGTTCGCGCCATGCTGGTGCAGCTGCTCCGGCAGTTCGAGGAGCAGGAGCAGCTCCAGAACGTGGACGCGAGCGTTGCTGCGTTGGTCGTTCAGAAGAGCAGCGTCAACGCGGGCCGCTGCGAGTCGCAGGTCAACCTGCACGCGGTCGATCATCACCACCAGCTGGTGGTCCTCGGCAAGGAAGTGAGCGCGGGCTGACGCCGGCGCTGAAAGGACACCGTCATGCCTGCATTCGGCGCACTCCAGGACTTCCTCGTCCGACTCCCCGTTTTCATCAACGGGACCGCACTCGAGATGGTCACCTCCGTCGAGGTGACGCTCGACAGCGGACGAACCGCCATCTTCACCACCACCGCGGGCTTCGCCGGATTCGCCGAAGGCGCGAAGATGGTGACGCTCAAAGTCTCGGGCCCCGTCCCCGTCTCGGGCCCCGAGGCGTCCGCGTGGAACCTCGCCAACTCCGGCGACTGGGTCTCGATCCAGGTCGGCTGCGGTCGCGTGGACTTCATGGGCAACGGCAAGATCATCGACGCCAACATCTCGGGGTCGGTGAACCAGGCCGTCGAGAACTCGTTCACCTGGCAGGGGACGCCGGCGAACCTCGAGTGAGCGCGCCGCGAGGCGCCGACATAGACCGCGACCTAGGAGAGAGGAACGCGAACGACTGGGCCCGGTAGACGTGCGCGTGCGCATGTCCCGGGCCTTGTCGCGCACTACCACATGCCCCCGCCCACCAACATCGAGCCCCACGAGCTGTTCCAGAAGCTGCGCGAGCGACCGGCGCCCAGCGACGTCTACGCCTTCCCGCGACGCGGAGAAGACGGTGAGCCGCTGTTCAGCGTGCGAATCTTCGTCCTCAGCGACGCGCGCTTGCAGGTCTGTCGCGACCGCGCGCGCAAGTGGCTGGTCGAGCGCACGAAGGACACTAGCGACGCCGTCCAGGCATTCGACGCGCACCAGATGGGGGATCGGCTCGCGAAAGAACTGCTCGCCGAGTCCGTGTTCGAAGACCTGATGATCGGAGAGTCGTCGAGCGGGCCCGTCTACAAGCGCATCTTTCGCGACGCCACGGACGTGTGCGAACTGACGAGCGACGAGATCGCGGCGCTCTACGGCGCCTACCTGTACACGCAGGTCTCATTCGGGCCGACGGAGGCGACGTTCGCAGACCCCGCCGAGACCATGGCTTGGGTGAACAAGCTGACGGAGGGTGCCCGCCCTTTCGCACTGACGCTCTTGGTATCGCATCAGCGCGACGAGTTGCTGTTGTCGCTGGCCCGTCTCGTCTCTTCTTTGTCGAAGATCCTGGCTTCCCCGCCCGAGAGCTGGGCGCAATCCTTGGAATCGCTCCGCGAGACCTGGCGGCTTGGCATCGACTCCTCTACCTCGCCTGCTGCCGGCTCGTCCCCCTCCCCCGATGACGAGAGCGAGCCGAAGCTGATCACGCGAGAGGCCGCCATGCTGGCCGCAGAGACGATCCGCCGACAGTCGAGACTGTGAACTGAGGCATGGCAACTCTTGAGTACGACATCTCCGTCGTCGGGTTGAAGAACATCGACGCCGCATTCGCGCACGTGGAGAAGCGCGCGCGGGAAGCCAACCGGCGGATGATGCTCGGCGCCCAGGCGGCGACAGCGCGCGGCGGCGTCGGCGGGACTCGCCAGGCATACGCGGCGCGGGCGGCGAAGTCGAGCGCCATGTCGGCCGCGCAGGTCGAGGAAGCGGTCGCGAAGCGGTCGGCGGCGCTGAAAGAGAAGCTGGCAGCGCGGACGGCTGCGCGCATCGTCAAGATCGAAGCGGACGCGGCTCGGGCCAGCGCCACCCAGCGGGCAGCGCTGGAGCGCAAGGCGGCCCTCCAGCGCGAGCGCAGCGCCGCCCGGATGGCGCGTATCGAGGCGGCGTCGAAGTCGCGCCAGGAGGCGCAGAGCCTGCGCGCGAAGGTGCGTCTGGAGTCGGACGCGGCGCGCCGGATCGCTGACACGGCGTACCGGGAGCGGGCGCAGAAGCTGTCCGAGACTCGACGCAGCAACGCGCGCGCGGCCATGGACCGGACGGAGTTCCAGGGAGCCGTCGGCCGTGCCGCCATCGGGTCCGTGACGTCCGTGGGTCGCGCCGCGGTCGGGACCGCCATGCTGGGCGGGACGGCCCTCATCGGCAGTGCCATCTACACGCAGGGGCAGGAGGCGTTCAAGGCGCAGCAGCTCGCCAACCAGGCGGGGACGCCGACGAAGGCAGGCGAGATCCTGAAGGAAGCGCAGGGCATCCAGGGGTTCAGCGGAGGTGAGGCGCTGGCGGGGCTCGAGCAGTGGACCAACATCACCGGCGACCTCGAAGCCGGGCGCGGGATCCTGGCTGAGCTCGGGCAGACGGCGCTCGCCACCGGCACGAGCCTGGACGATCTCGCGGCCGCGTCCGCCAACGCCTTCATCCCGCTGAAGGACGCGATCCCCGACGCGAAGGCGCGGATGGAGGCGCTGCGCAACACCATCCGCGCGACTGCCGGAATGGGCGCCGTGGGCGCTGTCGAGATCAAAGACCTGGCGTCAGAGATGGCGGGGCTCGCCGCGCAGGCGGGCAAGTTCGCGGGAGGACCCGAGGCGGTCATGCGGCAGTCTGTCGCGATGGCGCAGGCGGCTCGACAGCGCGGTGGCGCCGACAGTGCGGCGGAGGCGGTGACGTCGGTGGCGCGGTTCGGGTCCGACGTGATGACCAAGCAGAAGGAACTGCGGCGCATGGGCGTCGAGGTCTTCACCGACAAGGGGCACACGAAGCTGCGCTCGCAGAAGGACATCATGGTCGATGTCCTCGAGAAGACACACGGCGATCTGGGCAAGATCGGCGAGCTCTTCGGCGAGCGGTCGATCCGAGCCGTGCAGGGCTTCAGCCCGCTCTACAACCAGGCCGAAGCCGCCAAGAAGGGGAGCGGCAAGGCCGCGGTGCTGGCGGAGTTCGATCGGCTGGAGAAGTCCACGCTCTCCGACAAGGACGTGAACGAGCGCGCGGAAGCGCTGATGAAGTCTCCGTCGATGCAGTTCAAGGAGACGATGAAGGATCTCAACGCCCAGTTGGGAACCGAGTTCATCCCCATCGTCGGCGAGATGGTCAAGGCGCTGAAGGACGCGACCCCGCAGATTGTCGCCATCGGCAAGGCCGCGGCCGGCATCGCGGGCTGGGCCGTCAAGAACCCCTACGAGGGGGTCGGCGCCCTCATCGCCGCCAAGGTGAGCGCAGAGGTCGCGTCGGCAGCGATCGGCGCATCGGTCAGCAAGGCACGTGAGCAGGCGCTGGGCGGCTCGGCGGGGCTGAAGCTAGGCGCGATCTCGATCGGCGCTGCCATCGCC
>JAQTNG010000380.1:0-632 GCA_028714015.1 Elusimicrobiota bacterium
TCCAGTCTAGGAACCAGGCGGCCTTTCGAAGCTCCTCTTTGGTCACGTCCTGCTCGATGTCGAGCATGATCAGGTGGGTGTCTCGGCCGCACTTGTTTGCTGCTCGGAGCAGCAGCGTCCTTAGCGGCTCGCCGAGCATCGTGCCGGGCAACGGACGCTTGACGTCGGCGGCCAGCTGGTCTTCTGACTCGGCTTCTTCCTCGGACCGCTGCTCGTCCTCGGCGTTTGCCTGGTCCTTTGCCAGGTCCTCGTCGAGGGCTTCGGCCTCGGCCGCGGAGTCCTGTGCGTCCAGGTCGTCGCGGTTGGCCTCGCGCTCGCCCAGCTGGGCCTCTTCCTCGGTCTCATCCGGGAGCTTGATCGTGTCGTCCTCGCCCTGCATGTCGAAGTCCATCCCCCGGCGGTAAGCGATGACGACCTTCTCCAGCTGGTCGAGGGTCATCATGCCCATGGCCACCGACTTGATCAGGATGGCGGCCACGCTGTTCGGGTGGAAGGCGTCATACTCTTGCAGGATGCGTGCGACGCCGCGGGGGGCCCGCTTCAGCTTGGGCATCAGGGCCTGGTACATCTTCGATCCCTTCGGCCAGGAGATGGCGGGCAAGTCGTCATCGTCGAGCCAGATCAGCTCGTCG
>JAQTNG010000380.1:642-3760 GCA_028714015.1 Elusimicrobiota bacterium
CGGCCGACGCGCTTGGAGTGGGCCGGGGTGATCTCCTCCCGCGCGAAGAGGTTGCCCTTCTCGAACACCTCGGGGAAGTCGTCCCCCTTCTTCCCCTTGGGGCGTTCCCTCGCCGGGAACGTGACGTCCGACTGCAGCACGAACAGCGTACGAACCATGGTCATGCTCGTCTCCTCTTCCATGCGGCCTTCCATGCCGCGATAGTTGCCTCCTAGAACGGTGGCGAGCGCCGCCACTGCTCGTAGCTTGTCTGCAGAGACCTCAGTGACTCGACCCGCTCCTTGCCCCGCTTCTTCCTGATCACGTACCGGATGTGCGGGAGGACCCGGGCGAGCGCGGATGGTGGCCCGCTGAAGTTAGCGACCAGCTTGTGGCTGTTCGGGTAGTGCACCTCGGCGCAGTAGGGATCCCATCCGCCCAGCGGGCTGCCGGGTCCCCAGCGGTTGCTGAAGATACAGAGAAGCAGTTGAGTCATGTTCCCTGGCCCTTTCGTTTTTGTCACCCCATGCCGCGCCCCCGGGCCCCCGCATCGCAGAGGCTGGGGCGAGACGCGGCTACTGGATCTCGGGGAGCTTGGCCACGAGTTCGTCGCAGCCGTACCGCTCTGCGAGCCGGCCGATCTCGTCTTGGTCGGCCTCGTGATAGGTGACTCCGACTACGCGCCCCTGGCCGGCGTCCCAGCGGTTGTCCGTCCGCACGACCACGATCCCGCTCTTGAGCACCCAGACTCCGTCGAGGTCCACCCCCGCGCCCAGCGAGTCCTGCATCTGCTGCCTGATCACCTGCTTGGCATCTGACAGCGTGCAGCGCCGGCGCGACCCGTCCAGCATCTCGACCACGACACGATTCGGCGTGCCCATCCTGTGCCTCCCCTACTCACTCGCCCAAGGAAATATCCCTCGGGGCTGCTAGTGCGCGGCATCGGCCGCGCCCGTTCCCCTGGGGTATCCAGGGGTGGGGGCGGAGTCGAGGCGGCCGCCGGAGGTTCTCACTCCTGGGAATTGCTGCCGGCGGCCCACCGCGGCCAGGGCCACAAGGCCCCAGTCAAGAGCTGACGAGGGTACTACCGTCTGGACAGATCACAGACGGAGAGCACGAACGGCCCGATCGCGAATACGCGGACGAAGAGGGTCCTGGAGAATCTGGGCCTCCAGGTGGCCTGATTCCAGACCAGGCCGACAGTCACGAACCTGTCGCGGCGGGACTGATACATCCAGCACGCGGCACCCTTGATCACACCAATGCTCACGTCTCAACCTCCTTTCGAGCCCGAAGCTATCCACAGTGCCCACGCGACCGCACAGTGTCTTGCGACACTGTGCGGCTGCATCGCGGCTAGTTGGCCTCGATGACCTTCACGGCTTCGGCGAACGCGCGGCCCTTCTCGGCCGCCCGCGTGCCGTACAGGCACGACTCGGCCGCCCCTCGGCCCTCGCGCCAGTCGGACACCTCTGTCGCGGCGTTGTAGGCCGCCCAGACGGTGCCCCGCAGGTTGTTCGGCAGGAACTTATCGAACTGCGTCCTGGCGGTGTCGCGCAGCTTGACCTGGCGCTGCATCAGCTGTTCGAAGCGCTCCTCAGCCTCGGCGATCGTCAGCTGCATCTGTGGGTCGGTGGACTTCTTCCAGGTCTCGTAGGCTTCGGCGGATCCGCAGGCGTTCCTGAACTGTCTCACCTTCGCGGGCAGCTCGGGATCCGGGTAGGCCGCCTTGAAGATCTTCGCGGCCTGCTCGACGCTGCAGGACTTCGAGGCGAAGGCCTCGCACAGCTCCTTCGTCTTGTTCTGGGCCTCCCTGAACTTGATGATCAGGTCGGCGGCCAGTGCCATCTGCTGCTTGGCGTCCATGCCGTGATGGATGTGCAGCAGGATGCTGGCGGACGACTGGGCGGACGTGTTGGTGTTCCAACACACCACCCTGACGTCGGACTCGAACATCCGGTGCGCCTGACCCGGGACCATGCTGAAGTTGGCCGTCAGGTAGGACTCCATCGGATCGCCCTTGACGTCCCAGGAGGGTGCCTTGAAGGACAGGAAGCACAACGACCCGTCCTTCAGAAGACCGGCCGTCTCAACCCGGTAGGTCTCGGAGAGCTTGTTCAGCACCCTTCCCAGCTCCGTGTAGCTGTCGGGCTTCCAGGACTTGGTCACGGCCCCGAACGTCTTGGGCATCGGATCGTCGTGGGTGGGCATGCGGACCACCTCGACCTCGTCCTTTGCCTCGTACTGCTGCGTCTTGCCGTTGACCTCCAGGTCGAAGTAGAGCGGCACCGTCACAACCTGGATGTCACCGGCGACCCGCTTGACCGCCTCCTCGGCGGAGAGCTTCTCGTTCTCCGGGAAGATCGTTCCCAGCTCGTGCCAGGCCGGCCGAACGCGACCGATGAACCTCTGACCCAGAATCTCATGCGACATACAGCCTCCCTCTCCCCTCTCGGGGAAAATCGGCGGCATCGCGGGCGGCAAAGGGCCGTCCCTGGCTCGCCGGTGAGTGTGCTGTGCGGTCGCGTGGATCCTGTGGATACGTGGCAGTGCGGCGTCCTCGCGCGGGGCGTGCTCGTCGCACGTCCCGCGGTGCTCGATAGGGGCGCCGGCGGGAGGGAGGACACCCGCTCGGCGTCGAGGCCTAGAGGGCCTCCGAGCAGATCCTCGTCTTCCCGACCGTCTCCCTGATCTCGGCTCGCATGATGGCGGAAATCTGCGACTTCGCCAGCTTGCGCGCCTCGCGGCGGCCCCTCGCGAGGACCGTCACGGTCGGCCCGATCCCTGCCGGCCCGACCTCGTAGCGTCCCTCGCCGCGCTCGCGAACGCTCAGCTTTTTCACGGCTACCCCTTTCGCCAGGATGGCCCCAGGACCGCATACGATCCTCGCTGGCGCGCGATCGTCGTACGGGTCGACCTCCCGGCCGTCCCGGCCCGCGATCACGTCCCGCGCGCGGGCGTCGCACTGCCACGCAGCTCTACCAGGGTAGTATTCAGTCCCCTCCCGCGCGCGGTGTAGCAACAGCGGCTACACCGCGCGTCCCAGGTGCCCGGTCGATGCTGCTAGACCGGGATGCGGCGCTTCGCGTCGGCCCGCACGACGCCCTGCGGGCCCTGCGGCTTGGCGGCCGGCGGCTTG
>JAQTNG010000381.1 GCA_028714015.1 Elusimicrobiota bacterium
GGCGAGGCGGGTCTGCGAGACCTGCGCCCAGCCGTACACGCCGACCCCCGCCGAGGTCGCCGAGATCGAGCACCGCGTGAAGAGCGGCGGCATCCCGTATCCCGAGGGCTTGCTGAAGAGCCTGAAGATCGGAGCGGGCTGCGTGGCCTGCCGCCAGAGCGGCTACCTGGGCCGCATCCTGCTCTTCGAGTACGTCGCGATCACCCCGACTTTGCGCGCGATGATCCTGAAGAAGGCCCCGCTCGACGAGCTGCGGGCGGCGGCCCTCAAGGAAAACAACGAGCCTCTGATCTCCGACGGCCTGCGCAAGGCCGGCGAAGGCGTCATCTCGATCTCCGAGGTGTTCCGCGTCGTCGATTCGACCGATTAGACGATTTAGTACTATCAAGACGTGAAGGTCCTCCTTCTCGGCTCCGGCGGCAGGGAACACGCGATGGCGTGGGCGCTCTCCAAGAGCCCCGGGCTCTCGAAGCTGTGGGCGGCGCCCGGCTCCGACGGCATGGGCGCCTTGGCCGAGCGCGTCCCCCTCGATCCTCTCGACCCGAAGGCCGTGCGCGCGTTCTGCGCCTCGAAAGGCGTCGAGCTCCTCGTCGTCGGGCCCGAGGCCCCTCTCGCCGCCGGCGTCGCCGACGAGGTCCGCGCCGCGGGCGTGCCCGTGTTCGGTCCGGGCAAGGCCGGAGCCCGCCTCGAATCCTCGAAGGCCTTCGCCAAGGATTTCATGCTCCGCCACGGCCTGCCCACCGCCCGCGCGCGCGTCGGCGGCGCCGCGGAGGCCCTCGCCGCCGTCCGCGAGTTCGGCGGGCGCTGCGCCGTGAAGGCCGACGGCCTCGCCGCCGGCAAGGGAGTGATCGTCTGCACGGCGCTGCCCGAGGCCGAGGCGGCGGTCGCCGCGCTCGCCGCGACCGGCGCCGGAAGCACCTTGCTCGTCGAGGAGCTGCTGACCGGCCCCGAGATCTCGATGATGGCCGTGCTCGACGGGAAGTCCTACGCCTTGCTGCCGGCGAGCCAGGACCACAAGCGCCTGCTCGACGGAGACCTCGGGCCCAACACCGGCGGCATGGGCGCCTTGTGTCCCGTGCCGCTTGACGCCCCGCTCCTCGCGAAGGTCCGCGCGGAGGTCTTCGACCGCGCGCTCAAAGGCCTCGCCGCCGACGGCCTCGACTTCCGCGGCGTGCTCTACGCGGGCCTCATGCTCACGCCCGAAGGCCCCAAGGTTCTCGAGTTCAACGCGCGCCTGGGCGATCCGGAGGCGCAGGCCGTGCTGCCGCTTCTCGACGCCGACTTCCTCGAGCTGTGCCTCGCCTGCGCCCGCGGAGAGCTGCGCGTCGACCGCGTGCCCGCCCGCGCGGGCGCCTGCGTGTCGGTCGTCGTCGCGGCCGAGGGCTATCCCGAGGCGCCGAAGCCCGGAGCGGAGCTTACGCCCGGCGCCGCGGACGGCCTCGACGGCGTCATGGTGTTCCACGCGGGCACGAAGAAGGACGGCGGCCGCTGGCTCGCGGCCGGCGGACGGGTGCTCGCCGTCGTCGGCCTCGGCGCCGATCTCGCCGCCGCGCGCGAGCGCGCGTACTCCGCCGTGCCCCTCGTCGCCGGACCGCGGCTGCGCTGGAGAAAGGACGTCGCCGCCAAAGTGCTCGGAAGGAGCCTCGCGTGAAGAAGAATCGACCGCTCGTCGGAATCATCATGGGCAGCAAGTCGGACTGGAAGACGATGAAGGCCGCCGCGGAGGTGCTGCGCGGGTACGGCTTGGCGTACGACGCGCAGGTCGTCTCCGCCCACCGCACGCCGATGAAGCTGTTCTCCTACGCGGCCAACGCGGAGAAGCGGGGCCTCCGGGTCATCATCGCCGGCGCCGGGGGCGCGGCGCACCTGCCGGGCATGACCGCCTCGATGACCTGGCTGCCCGTGCTCGGCGTCCCGGTCGAGTCGCGCGCGCTCAAGGGCCTCGACTCGCTGCTCTCGATCAACCAGATGCCGCGCGGCGTCGCCGTCGCGACGCTCGCGATCGGCGAAGCCGGCGCCGCCAACGCGGGGCACCTCGCCGCCCAGATCCTGGCGCTGAGCGACCCGGCGCTGTCCAGGCGCGTCCGGAAGTTCCGCGCCGCCCAGACCCGCAAGGTGCTCAGGGACAGCCTCTGATGGAGCCGCTGGCTCAAGGGAAGACGCTCGGCATACTGGGCGGCGGCCAGCTCGGGCGCCTGATCGCCGAGGCCGCCGCGACGCTCGGCTACCGCACCGCGGCCCTCGACGCCTCGGCGAAGTCTCCGGCCCTGCAGATCGTCGACATTCCCATCATCGGAGCGGTGGACGATCCGCTGGCCGCGCTGGAGCTGGCCGAGGCGTCCGACCTCCTCACCCTCGAGTGGGAGCTCATTCCGGTCGGCGTTTTGGAAACGGTCGCCAAAGCCCGCCCGCTTTACCCCGCGCCCTCGGTCCTGGCCGTAATCCAGGACCGGCTGACCCAGAAGAATTTCCTCGCGAGGCACGGCTTCCCGCAAACCCCCTACGGCGAGGCGACGACGGCGGCGGGGTGGAAATACCCGGTGATCATCAAGCGGCGCACCCACGGCTACGACGGCAAGGGCCAGTGCCGGCTCGAGAGCGAGTCGGACGCGCCCAAGGCCGCCGAGGTCCTGAAGGCGCCCTGCGTCTGGGAAAAGAAGGTGGACTTCAAGGCGGAGATCTCCGTGATCCTCGCGCGCGGCCGCGACGGCAAGACCGCGGTCTATCCGGTCGCCGAGAACGCGCACCGGGACGGCGTCCTGCACGCTACCCGGGCGCCGGCGCGCATTCCGCGCGACGTGGCGGCCAAGGCGGTCGCGCTCGCGGTAAAAATCTCGGAGGCGCTCGGCCACGTCGGCGTGATGGCCGTCGAGATGTTCCTCCTCCACGACGAGTCCTTGCTCGTCAACGAGGTCGCCCCGCGCGTGCACAACAGCGGCCACTACACCTTGGGCGGCTGCGCCGTGTCCCAGTTCGAGCAGCACGTGCGCGCCGTATGCGGCCTGCCGCTCGGCGGCACGGACCTGCTCGAGGGCCAGGCCGCGATGGTCAACCTGCTCGGCGGCCTGTGGGACAAGGGCGAGCCGAAATGGTCCTTGCTCGACGAGATTCCCGGCGTGAAGCTGCACCTGTACGGGAAGTCCGACGCCCGCCCCGGGCGGAAGATGGGCCACTACACGGTCGTCGGCGCCGCCGCCGACGCCGAGTTCGCGCGGGCCGACGCCCGCCTCGAAGCCCTGCGCGGATGAACCGCGCGCGCCGCGCCTGACGGCGAAATCGAAGCTATAAATAATATTCACCCTCCGTCCATGGAGCGGCGCGCCCGCGCGCCGTATAATGACGCCAGCGGATGATCCGGAGGAGGCTCCATGAACGCCAACGTTCGAAGAACGACTTTGGGCCTCCTGTTGCTGGCCGCGTGCGCGCCGGCGGGGGCCCGCGCTCAATTCGGCGAGGATACCGACTTCACCGAGATAGCGCTGTCCGGGAGGACCGCGGAATCGATCATTCTCGCGTGGCCGACCTATTCGTATCGCCTGGCCCGCCTGATGATCTCCAAATACGGCCAGCCCACCGAAGCCACCGACCAGCGAATCACCTGGCTCGACAACGGCCCCTGGATGAGGACCGTCGTCTATCGGGATCCCCCGGGACGCACCTACAATAGGAGCAAGGGCCGCCTCGAGCAGAGCGCCGCCTACCGGGTTCCCGCGGCCAGGCTCGACGCCCTCGCCCGCTTCGACAAGGGAATCGAGGCCG
>JAQTNG010000382.1 GCA_028714015.1 Elusimicrobiota bacterium
GCGGTCATCGAACGCGCAGAGGTTCGATGCGGGCGAACTTCGAGAGGCCGGTCGCGGGATCGCGCAGGGCGATCACGCGCACGCCCGAGGAGCGGATCTCGGCCGAGACGGCCTCGTAGTCGCCGACCCAGCCCACGGTCTTCGCCCGGGACAGCCGCGAGGTCCCGTCGAGAGAGGCCGCGGTCTTCGCCGCCGCCTTCGGAGAGCGCTTCATGTCGGCGAGCAGGCGATTGAGGCCTTCCGAAGGGGAGGGCTTCGCCGCCGCCGGCGCCCCGGCGATCAGGGCGGCCGCGTCGGAGGCGAGCTCCGTCATTTCCCGCGCGTCGGCGGACATCGTCTGCGCGTCGAGCGTCGCGCTGAGGCCGCGGCCTTTGCGCGTCACCGAGAAGCCCAGCTCGTCGAGCGAAGCCGCGAGCTTCTCGTCGCCGCGCTGCGTCTCGAGGGCGAGCGAGCCGCCCGACTCGGTCGAGCGCAAATCGGCCGACAACTTCGTCTGTCCATAATTACCGGAGCCCGACGCCCACAGCGCGTCGCCGAAAGCGGTGAACGACATTCCCTTCGAGGCCGCCGCGAGCGCCGTCGCCGCGAGCGCTCCCGGGCCGTCGCCGAGAACCATGACGGGGCTGGCGCCCCGCAATTTCAAGAACGCCGCCGAGCCGACCTCGCGCGCGTCGGACGCGTAGCGCGACGCCCAGTGCCGCAGGCCGCCGTCGCCCGAGACGATCGCCTCGAGCCCGGAGGTGAGCCGGTCGGCGGGGGAAAGAGCGGCGCGCGCCACGCCGGCCTCGAACTCGGACGACAGGGAATCGACGCGGGATACGGCGCCGTTTTGGCCGGTCAGCGCCTCATGCGCGGCGGCGGCCCTGCGGGCGAGCGTGAACGCTCCGCGCGCGCGCGCCACCGTCAGGCGCGTCGAGCCGGCGGCCCGCGCGGCGGCGTCGCCGATGAGCGCGGCGTCGCGCCACGCTTTCGCGGCTTCGCGCAAACGAGGCATGGTTCCGGCGTTCGCGACGGACGGCAGGCCGCGGCCCGGCAGCAGCGAGGTCAGGGCGCTCCAGGCGCGCACGACCATGTACTTGAGCCAGAGCCAGCCGGTGGAAATCGCGGCGGAGGGAACGGATTCGCCCATCGCTACGCGCGCGGCGATCGCGGAGCGCGCCCCGGGGCGCGCGACGAACGCGCGGTACGCGTCGGCCAGCGGAGCGGCCGACAGCTTCTCGAGCTTCAGCGCGAACGACGCGGCGAGGCCGGGAACCTTCTCGACCGTCGTGCCGGGCAGGGCGGCGACGAAGGACTCGCCGCGCTTGACGACCCAGACGCGCGGCGCGGAGCGCTTCGCTCCGGGAATCTTGGCGGCATCGGAGAGAGCGAGCTCGACGCCGGCCTTGAGGCGATCGCCGTTGACGATCAGAGGGCGTCCGGGAGAGGCCAGAAGATCCTCCCACTTGTCGAGGGACTTCACGAGACGGCGCGCCTCGGCGGTCTGGCCCACGGTCGCGGCGTCATACGCGGCCTGGGCGAGCGCGGACAGGGAGAAGTCGGCCTTGCCCATGGCGAACGAGAGCACGGTTTTGGTCACGGCGGCCGCCGCCGCCGCGGGCAAGGTCTGCTCGGCGGTCTTGATGGCCGAGCCGTAAAGCCCGGGAGCGTCGGCGGGAGCCGAGTTGTTCGCGATGCCGACGAGGCCCGCGACCTTCTCGCGCGCGCTCGAAAATTTCCCGGCCACGCCTTCGCCGCCGCCGACATTGCCGGCGCGCATGGACGAGTCGTAGGCGCGGTCGAGCGCCTGGCGCACGGACAGGCCGTCGCCGCCCGCGGCTTCCGTCTTTCGGCCGTCCTCGATGCCCCGTGCCGCCGTGTCGAGCGCGGACGACGCGGTCGGAGCTTCCTTCACGCCGGGAGCTTCGGTCTTCGCGGCGTCGGGGGCGTTGCCTTGCGTCTTCGCCGTCCTGTTAAGGGGCTCGCCGGACTGGGACGCCGGATTCGCCTTTTGGACGACCGGACGGGCCGTCGTCGAAGCCGCCCCGCCGACCGTCTTGATCGGGAGCGCCGCGCCGGGGACGGGGGAGACGGGATTGACGGCGGCCGGGGTCGCGGCGCCGGGCGTCGGCGCCGGAGAGACCGCGACGCCGCCGACGCCGGGCTGGAGGCCGAGGCCGGTCGTATTCGCGCCGCCGAGCGTGCCGGAAGGAGAGTTGACTCCCGCGCCGGTCGCCACCGCGGGCGGGCCGGCGTTGCTGCCGCCCGCGACGGGCTTCTCGACGACCTGGGCGGACGCGAGAGCGGACACGAAAACGGCGCACGGCGCGAGCCGAATCAAGACGTTGCGCATGGTCGGGAGTCTCCTGCCTATATTATAGCGATTATGGGTCAAAAACCGGGTCGCGCGCCTGGGCCTTATGGCCCGACCTTATACTATCATACCCCGCCTTCCGGCCGAACGCCAGGGTCCCCATGCGCGCCAGTCACGCCGTCTTCTTAGCGGTCTTCGTCCTCGCCCTCGTCGGGCTCGCAGGCCTGCGCTCTTGGCGCGCGCCGGTTCCGGCGCGCCTGATGGCCGGGACCGAGCCCGCGCGCATCGAGGTGCGCCGCCCGCGAGAGGACCTGATCATAAGCCGCGAAGCGGGCGGGCCCTGGGTCGTCGCGCGACAGAACGACCTCGCCGACGCCGAGTCGGTCGAGCTCCTGCTGAGCGGACTTCGGTCGCTGTCCTTCGGCCCGCCGGTCGCCTCGTCCGAAGCCGGCCTCGCGAGCGGCCTCGGCCCCGCCGATGCCACGCGCGTGCGCGTGCTCGACGAGGCCGGGCGCCCCCTGTTCGACGGCCTGTTCGGCCGCCGCCTGTTCGGCCGTTCCTCTTATTTCCGCGCCCGCGACGGGGACGCCGTGCGGCTGGCGACCGGCCCCGACCCGGAGCTTCTGCTGCGATCGAGCGCGCAGTGGCGGGAGCCGCGCCTGCTCCCGGGCGGCTGCGCCGGCGGCCTCGAGATTTTCGCGCGCGGCGCCTGGATCGCGGTCCCGCCCGATGCCGCGACGGACCTGTGCGCCCTGCGCGCCTCGCATTGGGCCACGGGCACCCCCGAGGGGCTGGCCGGCTTCGACCGTCCTCTCCTGCGCGCGCGCACGCCCGACGGCCGCGGATTCACGGTCGGCGAGCGCCGCGGCGGCGAGCGCCTCGTGCGCGTGGACGGAAGAACTTCGTTACTCAGAATTCCCGCCGCCTCAATCGAAGCGGCGGCCGCCGATTTGATACCCTGATGACCATGACCAACGCCATAGACCGCGAACTCGGGACCGCCCTTCTGAGCCGCCCGGACGCCGCATGACGCGGGCCCTGGTCACCGGCGCGACCTCCGGCCTCGGGCGCGAAGCCGCCGTCCAGCTCGCCCGCCGCGGCTGGCGCGTCGCCGTCAGCGGACGCCGCCAGGAGCACCTCGAGGAAACCGCGCGGCTCGTAAAGGAAGCGGGGGGAACGCCGCTGATCCTGTGCGGCTCGGTGACGGAGCCCGCCGAGGTCAAGGCCCACTACGCCGCAATCAAGGCCGCCTGGGGCGGCCTCGACTACGCCGTGCTCAACGCCGGCGTCGGCGACATGATGAGCGCCAAGGAGTTCAAGGCCGAGTCCGTGAAGTGGACCTTCGACGCGAACGTCTTCGGCGTCTGCCACTGGATGGAGGCCGTGATCCCGGACATGCTCGCCCAGAAATCCGGGATCATCGCGGGCGTGTCGTCCTTGGCGGGCTTCCGCGGGCTGCCCAAAT
>JAQTNG010000383.1 GCA_028714015.1 Elusimicrobiota bacterium
CGCGGAGCCGTCCGCCTCCGGAAGCTCGAGGGGCTTGCCCGGAGCGCTGATGTGCTTGCCGAAAGTCGAGGCGGGACCCACCTCGGCGGCGGTCTCTTTCTTCGCGGATTGAGCCGTGAGCTCGTTCGCTGCGACGGAGGTTTCCGCGGCCGTATCGGCGGGCGCCTGGGCGCCGCTGCTCATGGACGAGAGCTTGCCGCTGACGTCGATCGAGGGAGGCGCCTCGGCGGCTGACTTCACCGCGACCTTTTCGCCGTCCCAGCCGACGTGCGGGGCGATCATCTCCTCCGGGACTCGCGTCTTGTCCCAGACGACGAGCGCGACAACCGCGGTCGACAGCGCGAACGCGAGCGGGCGGTAGGCGGGGGGCAATATGAAATACTCGCGCGCGGGCTTCGAGCCCTCGCGGGAGCGGCGGGCTTCGAGGCGCGCCATGAAGCCGGCGGGAAGCTTCTCTTTGGGCAGGCCTTTCACCGCGCCGGAGACGGCGCGCAGGGCCTCGAGCTCGAGGCGTAGTTCCGCGGAGCCGGCGAGCCGTTCCTCCACGGACTTGCGGTCCATTTCGGAGAGCGCGCCGTCGATATAGGCGGACAGTTTTTCGCGGATGTCGTCGTTCATGCGGATACCTTGAGCAAAGTTTTGAGCTTGGCGCGGGCCCTGAACAAGCGCGACTTGACGGTGCCCTCGGCGAGGCCTAAAACCTCGCCGATCTCGCCGTAGGAGCGTTCCTCGATCTCGCGCAGAACGACGATGGCCCGGTCGTCCGCGTCGAGTTGAAGCAGGGCGTTTTGCACCACGGCGGCCGTTCCCTCCTTTTCGAGCTCCGTGTCGAGCGGAGCATCGTTGCCTTTCGGCTCGTACACCGGCTCGTCGTCGTCTTCGTTTCCGAAAGCCCCGAACGAAATCGTCTTCCAAAACCCCCGGCTCTTCTCGGCCCGGACCCGGTTCTTCCAGGCGTTGACCGTGATCCGGTACACCCACGTCGAGAGCTGGCTGTCGCCGCGGAATCCCGGCAGGGCCTTCAAGGCCCGGATCAGAGCGTCCTGGGCGAGGTCTTCGGCGTCGGAACGGTTCCCGGTCAGGCGCAGGGCCAGGTTGAAGACCAGCTCCGAGTGCTTTTCCAGGAAATCCTGTTCGGACACCGCTTGGTAAGACCCTGGGGAGGTCAGAAAGTTCCTTTAGCGGGCGTAGGTTTTGACGTCGGCCGCGACCTTGAAAGGCGCGCCCGTCAGCGCCTTCACGGCCTCGACGGTGGTGTCGGGAGAGAGCGCGGTCAAAACGAGGCCGTCCTTCGTCACGTCGAAGGTCGCGAGCTCGGTGACGATGGAGTTGACGACGCCCTTGCCGGTGAGCGGCAAGGTGCATTTGGCGAGAATCTTGGGCTTGCCGTCCTTGGTCGCGTGCTCCATCGCGACGATGACGCGCTTGGCGCCCGCGACCATGTCCATCGCGCCGCCCATGCCTTTGACCTTCTTGCCCGGGATCATCCAGTTGGCGAGGTCGCCGTCGGCGGAGACCTCCATGGCGCCGAGCACCGTCGCGTCGAGATGGCCGCCTCGGACGATCGCGAACGAGTCGTGCGAGCCGAAGTACGAGCAGCCGGGAAGCTCGGTGACGGTTTCCTTGCCGGCGTTGATCAAATCGGGGTCCTGCTCGCCTTCGTGCGGGTAGGGGCCGTAGCCGAGCATGCCGTTCTCGGTGTGCAAGGTGACCTCGACGCCCTTCGACAGGTAGCCGGGGATCAAGGTCGGAATGCCGATGCCGAGATTGACGTACGAGCCGTCCGAGAGCAAGGTGGCGGCCTGGCGGGCGATGACGACGCGGCTATCCTTGGGCTCAGACATGGGCGGCGGCCTTCCTTACGGTGAGTTTCTCGATCGGCTTCTTGTACGACAGGCCCCGGAGGACCGCGTCCACGTAGATTCCGGGCGTGTGGATGTGCTCGGGATGCAGCCCGCCGATGTCAGTGAGATGCTCGACCTCCGCGACGACGTAATCCGCGGCGGTGGCCATGACCTGGTTGAAATTGCGCGCCGTCTTGCGGTACTCGAGGTTGCCGAGCACGTCGCCTTTCCACGCCTTGATGAAGGCGAAGTCGCCCTTGAGGGGCTTCTCGAACACCATCCAGCGTCCGTCGATGAGGCGGGTTTCCTTGCCCTCGGCGACGGGCGTGCCGTAGCCGGTCGGCGTGAAGAAGCCGCCGATGCCGGCGCCGCCGGCGCGCAGGCGCTCGGCCAAGGTCCCCTGGGGGTTCCACTCGACCTCGATCTGCTTGGTGAGCGTCATCTCCTCGAAGGCCTTGCACTCGCCGCCGTAGGACATGATCATCTTGCGGACCCGGCCGGCGCGCAGCAAGGTGCCGATGCCGAAGTCGTCGAGGCCGGCATTGTTCGAGACGAGGGTGAGATTCTTGGCGCCGCTGTCGAGCAGGGCGGGGATGAGATTCTCCGGAAGACCGCACACGCCGAAGCCTCCGAGCAGGACGGTCGCTCCGTCCTTGACGCGCGCGGCCGCTTCAGCGGCGCTGGCGATGGTCTTGTTCATCGGAAGGTCCTCCCGGAAAGCGGATGTCGTAGACGACAAGGAGGCGGCGGAAAGCCTCGTAGCCGGAGTAAATCAAAATAACGAGGGTGAAGTAAGGGATGACGGCGACGCCGTAGGCGGGCGGCATGCCGAGCCATTTCAGCGCACCGAGGACGATCCCGAGCGCGATCGTCGAGAGGACCATCGCCGCCGCCTGGCGCCAGGTGAAAGACCACCAGAGGCGCCAGGCGGACGGGCGGGCGAGCGGCGTGCCGCTCACATATGATCCTTAGGCGACGGCGAGGGCTTTCTTCGCCTTCGCGCCCTTACCGAGGACTTCCTCGCGCAGAGCGTCCGCCTTGTCCGTCTTCTCCCACTCGAACCCCTTCTCCGTGCGGCCGAAGTGGCCGTAGGCGGCGGTCTGGCGGTAGATCGGGCGGCGCAGCTTGAGGGTGTCGATGATGCCCTTCGGCGTCATGGGGAAAAGCTTGCGGACGGCGGCCTCGATGCGCATCTCATCGGCGGAGCCGGTGCCGTGCGTGTCGAAGTAGACGCCGACGGGCTCGGCGACGCCGATCGCGTAGGCGAGCTGGACCGTGCACTCCTCGGCGAGGCCGGCGGCCACCACGTTCTTGGCGATGTAGCGCGCCATGTAGCAGGCGGAGCGGTCGACCTTCGTCGGATCCTTGCCGGAGAAGGCACCCCCGCCGTGCGGGGCGCGGCCGCCGTAGGTGTCCACGATGATCTTGCGGCCGGTGAGGCCGGTGTCGGAGGCGGGGCCGCCGACGACGAACTTGCCGGTCGGGTTGACCAGGAAGCGGGTCTTGTCGTCGATCAGGCGCTTGCCGAGGACGGGGCGGATGATGACGTCGATGATCTCCTTGCGAGCCTTCTCGGTGATCTGGTTGCCGGTCTTGTCGAGGATCTCGGGGCCGTGCTGGGTCGAGAGGACGACGGTATCCACGCGAACGGGCCTGCCGTCTAAATATTCGACGGAGACCTGCGACTTGCCGTCGGGGCCGAGGTAGGAGAGCTGGCCGGAGCGGCGGACGTCGGCGAGCAGCTTGACGAGCTTATGGGCGAGCATGATCGGAAGGGGCATGAGCTCGTCGGTTTCGCGGCAGGCGTAGACGAACATGATGCTCTGGTCGCCGGCGCCGCCCGTGTCCACGCCCTTGGGTAA
>JAQTNG010000384.1 GCA_028714015.1 Elusimicrobiota bacterium
GGCCGTAGACAGGGCGGGCGGGCCGCTCGGCATGACGGTCGCCATCGACTCGGCCGACTTCGCGCGGGTCAGCGCGCGATCCTCCGTCGAAATCGTCGTCGGAGCGTCGGAGTCCGCGCCGGCGAGCGGCGCGAGAGCGGCGAGCGCCGCCAGGACCCCGATCAGCGTCCTCATCAGATCCGCCGGCCCTGGAGGAGCCGCACGATCAAGACCACCACGGCGATGACCAGCAGGAGATGGACGAGCCCGCCGCCCACGTGCATCGAGAAGCCCCCCAGCCACGACACGATCAGTATCAGGATGACGATATCAAGCAGTCCCATGGCATTCTCCTTTGACCGTCACTCGAACATGAGGCGCTGCATCGACACCGGCGACTTGCCCGCCTCCGCCAGCTTGATGGTCCGCAGGTAGCTGACGCGTCCGTCCTCCGGGCTCAGCCGCCCCTTGACGATCTCGTCGGCCAGATTGAGCATCAGGAAGTTTCGCTCCTCGCTCGTCGACCGCGCGGAGAGCTCGGTGCCGTTGGCCGAAACGTGAAGGTCGCGGCTGAACGAGACCAGCGCGTCGATCTTTTCCGCGGGAACCGGATAAGCGATCGTTCCCTCGATGTTTCTCGCGGCGCGGTTGTTGTCGAGAAATCCCAGCTCGTCCCACACCACGATCTTTTTCCAGGGACCCCGGTTCTCCCAGACGAGACGGAGGGTTTCGACTCGGTCCGGCGGGCCGTATTTCTCGACCATCATGTTGTTGGTCATGTTCGCCCAATCGGAAAAGCCCCGGTTGGAGGCCTCCGTCCTTCCGCGGTTCCAATCGGCGACGCGCGGCGTGCTCGCGACGCAGGCCGCGAAGAGCGCCCAGGCGGCGGCGACCGCGAGGGCCCGGCGCGCGCACGCGCTCCCCGCGAACCCTCGCGCGCGGGCGGGACCGGCTTCAGGCGTGCTGTGCATGAACCCTCCGGGGCGGCTTCGGGTTCAAGATATCAAGAGGCGGGCGACGAACCCATGGCCGATGCGTCAATTTTTTGAGTACGGATCATGAAGCGAGAAATCGAAATCCCCCGGCAAATACTGTTATAATGCTCCCGTAGGAAGGGTGGCCGAGCGGTCGAAGGCGCACGACTGGAAATCGTGTAGGGTGTAACAGCCCTCGAGGGTTCGAATCCCTCCTCTTCCGCCATTTTTTGAAAGCCACGCGCCCCATCCCCCCGCGCTCCGCCCTCGTCCTCGCCGCGTGCGCGCTGCTCGTGCTGGCCTTCGCGCCGGCGCAGTACTTCGGCCGCCAGCAGGACGACGTGCTGTACCTGATCGGGGCGCGCGCGCTGGCGATGGGCCGCTACTGCCTGCTCACCTCGCCCGGCTGCCCCCCGCTGACGATGATCAACCCGGCGTGGCCCGCCTTGCTCGCGCCTTTGGCGCGCCTGACCGATCACGCCGGACCCTTCCAGGCCGTCGCCGCCCTTTTCCTCGCCGCCGTGCCGGCGGCGCTGTGGGCCTGGCTGAGGCGGCGGACCGACGAGACGACCGCGCTGCTCGCCGCCTGCCTGTTCGCGTCCTCGCCGCTCGTCCTGTCGCAGTCGGGCGTCGTGATGTCCGAGGCGCCGTTTACGCTGGCCCTGCTCGCCCTGCTGACGGCGGCCGAAGCCGGGCGGGCCCTGCCCGCCGGCCTCGCCGCCGCGGCCCTGCTCCTCACCCGCACGGCCGGCGTGGCCGCGCTCCCGGCGCTCGCCGTCTTCCTTAAAAAGCGCGGGCCCCGCGACGCCGCGCTCGCGATCCTGCCCCCCGTCCTCGCCTTCGGCGCCTGGTCCGCCTGGTCCTGGTCGAAGATCCATTCCGTCGAGAAGTTCGACATGTTCTCGTTCACCTACGGGGCCGAGCCCCTGTTAAAACTCCAACGGGTCGTCTTATCCAACGCGGGCTACTACGCCTCCGAGTGGGGCGGGTGCTTCACGCCGCCCTCGCGGTCCTCGGGCGCGCTCGCCGCGGCCCTGGGCGCGCTGCTCGCCGCCTTGGCCCTGCGCGGCCTCGTCCTGGCCCTGCGCCGCCGCCGCGACGATCCGGCCGCGCTCGCGCTCGCGGGCACCGCGCTCATGCTCGGCGTCTGGGGCTGGCAGTACGAGCGCTACCTGATTCCGCTCCTGCCCCTTCTGCTCTGGGCGCTCGCGGCGGGCCTCGGCCGCGCGGCCAAGCCCGCGCTGGCGGCACTTCTGGTCCTCCAGCTCGGAGCCCAGACCCTTCCCCGCCTCGGCCGTCCGAGCCCGTGGGCCGAGCCCGAGCTCGCGAAGACCTACGCCTGGCTCGCCGCCCGCCCGGGGGCCCTCCTCGGCAGCGCCGAGCCGGTGCGCGACGGCTGGCTCTCCGGCCTGCCCAGCCGGGCCCTGCCCCGCGCCGAGTCCGACGAGGATTTCGCCGCGGCGCTGAAGGCCGCGCGCGTGACCTTCATCCTGCGCGTGGACGGCCAGAACTACGGCCTCGAGGCCGACGAGACGGCGGCGCCGCGGCGGGAGCTGGAGCGGGCGTACCGCCGGCTCGAGGACCCGAAGTTCTTCCGGAAGCTTCACGAGGAGCCCGCGGAGCGGGCCGCCGTTTATGAACCTCGCTGACGCCCGCGACAGAAGAAAGCCCCCGGGGTCTGTAGACCCCGGGGGCTCCTTGTCGTCAATCCGCCGGGCTTAGTAGCCCGTCCAGACGGTTCCCTTCGTGTCGGTGTGCGTGCAGTTGACGAGCACGTTGCCGACGTTCGCGTTGGTCGTCTGGTTGTTGTAGAACCAGCCGCCCACGTCGCTCGGAGCCACCGAGACGACTTCACCGGCGTTGCCGGCCGCGACCATCACGACTTCGGTGGCCCTATCCGCGTGGTAGTTCGGCGTCTTCGCCGGCGGGATGACGGTCAGGTACTTGCCGCCGACCGTCAGCGCCGTCAGCGTGGAAGGATACGTGCCTTCCATGTCGCCGTAGTAGATGCTCATGGCCGACCGGAGAGCGCCGAGGTTGCCCTTGGACGCGCCTTCGGACGACTTGCGGATCAGCTCGGCGAACTTCGGAATCGCGATCGCCGCCAGAATGCCGATGATCGCGACGACGATCATCAGCTCGATGAGCGTGAAACCCTTCTTGGACAGCTCTTTCAGCTTCGTCATGTTATGACCCCCTCGTGCCGTTTATTTATGAATGACAGGGTAAATGTTCTTTATTCGGCACTCTGGTCATCAACCCTTGGAGTATAACCCGAGCCCGCGGGGCCGTCAACGAAACGAAAAGGAAAATCGGAGTGATTAAAGTCGCCATCCTTTCCGTCTTTCATCCCGGCCGGTGGGCAGGAAGGGACTTGAACCCTTAAGAGCTTGCGCCCACACGGTCCTGAGCCGTGCGCGTCTGCCAGTTCCGCCACCTGCCCACCGCCCGGGACGAAGTGCTACAATCGAATTCTACATACTATGGCGAGCAAAGACAACACCGACGAAAAAAAGGTCGTCGCGACCAACCGCAAAGCCCGCCAGTTCTACGAGATCCTGGACGTCGTGGAGGCCGGCCTCCAGCTGGCCGGCCCCGAGGTCAAGGTCCTGCGCGGCGGCAACGCCAGCCTCGACGGCTGCTACGCGCGGCCCAACGACAAGGGCGAACTCTACCTCCACAACTTCTACATCCCCCCCTACGTCTTCGCGACCCTTCTAGAGCCCCTCGACACCCGCCGCAACCGCAAGCT
>JAQTNG010000385.1 GCA_028714015.1 Elusimicrobiota bacterium
GTCATTCTCGACAGCGACCGGCGGCTGTGGAAGGCCTACGGCAACGAAGGCTGGCCCGCGCTGTATCTCGTGGACCGGCGCGGACGCATCGTCTTCGACCGCCTCGGCGAGAGCGGCTACCAGGAGGTCGAGAAGGAGCTGCGCCTGGCGCTGGCCGACCTCTTCGGCGCCTCGGAGCTCCCCCCTCCGACCGGCATCACGGATCCTCCGCGGCGCGAGTGCGGCTCCATCACGCCGGAGGTCAGCCTCGGCGCGCGCCCGGGCGTGAAGCCGTCGCTGGCGCTCGACAAGGATATCTCGATGCGCCGTTCGCTGATCGTGGAGGCGCGCGACGGCGAGACGGCGCACCACGGCCGCTGGGACACCGAAAGCGACGGCCTGCGCCTGGCGCAGGCGAACAAGACGCAGTCCGCCTTCGTCCGCGTCGTCTACCACGCCGCGCAGGCGTTGGCGGTCATGTCGCCGGCCGAGACCGGCCGCACCCGCGTCTTCGTCAAGCAGGACGACCTGTGGCTGCATGAGGGCAACAAGGGCCGCGACATCCAGTTCGACGACGACGGCCGAAGCTTCGTCGCCCTCGACTCGCCGCGCCTGTACGACCTGACCCGCGATTCGGTCTTCACTCCGCACGAGCTGTTCCTGATTCCCGACCGGCAGGGCGCGGCGATCCACGGCCTCTCGTTCTCCGACGCCTGCGTGGTCACGACACTCCCGTGAGGAAAGGGGCCGAGATCGTCGCGATCGACTCGCGTCCCGCGCGCGTCGCGATGAACGAGCCCTTCGCGATCGCCGGCGGCTCCTCCGCCGAGCTCGAAACCGTGTTTACGCGCCTGACTTTGGCCGACGGCACGGTCGGCCACGGCGAAGCCTCGCCGTTTCCCGCCTTCAACGGAGAGACCGCCGCGAAATCGGAGCTCCAGATCCGGCGCGCCGGAGCGCGCTGGCGCGGCCAGGACGCCGCCGCATGGCGGACGCGCCTCGAAGAGCTCGAGGACGGTCTTCCCAAGCACGGGGGCGCGGCCCGAGCCGCCCTCGGCGTCGCGCTTCTCGACGCGTGGACGCGGCGCGCGGGCCTGCCGCTGCGGACGCTGTTCGGGGGCGCTTCGGACCGCGTCGTGTCCGACGTGACCGTGACGCTGGGAAGCACGGACGCCGCCTACGCCGCGGCACGCCGCATCCGCGCGCTCGGCGTGCGCGTGATCAAGATCAAGGTCGGCTACACCGCCCGCGAGGACGCCGCGCGCGTCGCCGCCGTCGCGAAGGCGCATCCGCGCGCCGCGCTCACGCTCGACGCCAACCAGGGCTACGGCCCGTCGCATTCGCTGGCCCTGGTGAGCCTGCTGCGCGCGCGGGGCATTCGACCCGTCATGTTCGAACAGCCCGCCGAGGCCGACGACCTCAAGGGCCTCATCGCGTTCCATAGGAAAAGCGGCATTCCCGTGGCGGCCGACGAGTCGCTGCGAAGCCGCGCGGACGCGCTGAAGCTCGCGCAAACGGGCGCCGCACAGGTGCTGAACCTCAAGCTCATGAAGATGGGCGTGCTCGAGGCTTGGGACTGCGGCCTGATCGCGCGCGCCTCGGGGCTCGGCGTCATGGTCGGGGGCATGGTGGAGACGCCGCTCGCGATGGGCGCGGCCGCGCACCTCGCCGCGGGCCTGGGCGGCGTGAAGTTCGTGGACCTTGATACACCGCTCTGGCTTTCTAATAGTCCCACGCGCGGGGTCGGCTTCGGCCCCGGCGGGGTTTATGACCTGTCCGGCGTCAAGGCGGGAATCGGCGTCGTCCCCCTCGCCTGGGGGGCGCTGCGGCGGCCCGCTTCCGCGGGCCGCCGCGCCTCGGCGCCCTAAGACTCGGACTCGCCCATCTTGCCCTTGACGCGTCCGTACGCCTGCTCGCCGGCCTCGCGCGCCGCTCCGACGCTCTCGGCGACCGAGCGCTTCGCACGGTGCGGGATGTACTCCTTGGCCCGCGAGTACAGCTCCTGGCCGCGCTCTTTCGTGTTGCGCCCCCAATCGGTGATGTCTTCGATCAGCTCACTGCCCTTCTTCGGCGCGAGCAACAGGCCGCAGACGGCGCCAAGCGCGAAGCCTCCGATCATATACGCGAACGCGGACGAGCCCTTCTCTTCTTCCTGTTTCATTGGTTTATCTCCTCCCATCGTGGTCCAGTTAAGTTGATCCGGCCGCATGAAGCCTTGAGACCAGCCCTCGACGCCGCGGTTATAGGACGGGGCCGGGAACGACTCGGAAATCTCCTCGGCCATGGTCAGGTCCTCCCCAAGCTCCTGCCTCGTCTTCCGACGATGTTTCATTTCCGCCTCACGGCCGATCGCCTTGGAACTCCGGCTTCGCCCATCGCGATCGCGACCGCTTGCTTGCGGCTGCGGACCTTCTTGTCGCTTCGGCCCGTCTTCAAGGCGCCGGTCTTGTATTCGTGCATCACCGTGTGGATCTTCCGCTTCTGCGCGGGGGTTTCATGGGGCATAAATGGTCCCTCCCGATAGCCGAGTATAGCGCAGGCCGCGCGCGGGCCGAGGTCAAGTTCTTGTAACGCGCGCGGTCCAATATCCTTTACAAAGGACGGCTTGACAAAAATGGGAGCGCCCGCTATAATTAATTGACTGTACGGTCAGTCAATCAATTATGGCCCGAAAAGCAGACCCAGCCGTCCGAGAGCGAATCCTTCAAGAGGCGGAGCATGTCATCCACCTCAAAGGGTATAACCATGCCTGCCTGGATGAGATCGCCAAGGCGTGCGGGATGACCAAAGGCAATCTGCTTCACCACTACAACTCGAAGTCGGAACTGGCGCTGGCCGTGCTCGATTACAAGATCAAGGAGTTCCAGTCGCGCAAGGTCGAGCCGATCTGCTCGCAGGCGGCTCCCGAGGACGCGGTGGCGGCGATGTTCACCGAAGCGGAGCGTTTTTTCGACGGCAACGGCTGCAAGGCGGGCTGCTTCGTGGGCAACATCGCCCTCGAGATGAGCGATCTCGACGAGGTGTTCCGGCTGCGGGTCGCCGGCTTCTTCGAACAGTGGGCCGCGGGACTGTCCGCCTGCCTCGAGCGCTGCAAATCGAAAGGCTATTTCAATTCCTCGCTCGACGCCCGGGGCTCGGCCGAGGCCATCGTGGCTCTGTACGAAGGGGCCATCATGCTCGCCCGCTCGCGCCGGGATGCGACCGTGTTCGGCCGGGTCGGAAGGATCGCGAAACAGATTTTGGTGCAGCATAAAGCCGGAAAATAGGAGGACATATACCATGGGTCCGAAGACTCCCTGCGGCTGCTAAGCCGTAAACCGAACAACCGTCCATCGCCCCCTCTGGGGGGCGATGGACGGCTTATGTTATGCTTGTTTACACCCACCATGACTAAACTCATCCTCGCCGTTCTCGTCCTCGGCCTGGCCGCCTGCGGCGCCCCCGCGGGGTCGCGACAGGCGCCCGACTTCGTCCTTCCCGACCTCGCCGGCAAGACCGTGAGCCTCGCCTCCTTCCGAGGCAAGCCCGTGCTCGTCAACTTCTGGGCGACCTGGTGCGACACCTGCCGCGCGGAGATGCCGGATATCGAAGAGCTCCATCGCCGTTCCGGCGATAGATTCGCCGTTATTGGCGTGTCCATGGACGAGAACGCCTCCACGGCCGTGCCTCCGTTCCTCAAGGAACACAAGATCACCTTCCCCATTTTGATCG
>JAQTNG010000386.1 GCA_028714015.1 Elusimicrobiota bacterium
CGACTTCGTCGCCTCGGTGGAGCGCCCGAAGAAGGAGGGGAACCTCAACCTCCATTACGCCCTCAAGAAGGGGCGCCCCGACAACGAGCTGCTCAAGCTCGCGGGCGAGGCCAAGTCCCGCTTCGCCGAGCCGTCCATCCTCGTCGACTGAACGCCGACGTAACGCCGACGTAACGCCGATGCGGGCGGGGGCGGCGGGGTGATGCCCGTCGGGGACGCGCGGCATTGAGCCGCGCTCCGGGTCTTGCGCGACCCGTGAGCATTTCGGTCGCGCGACCCAGGCCCCTCCGGACATCACCCCGCCGCCCCCCTGCATCAACGTTTGCCGGCATTCGTTTTCCGTCGCGCCAAGCGACGAGCCTGGGGCGACGGCGGCCGGCGGGCGGGGGCCTCGCTCTGACATGGGGAAGGCCGACGGCGTGATATCGGACGGGGCTTGGGGTTGACGCGACCATGGGCGTCGTTGTCGCGTCTACCCCGGAGCGCGGTCAATCCGCGCGTCCCCGTCCGATATCACGCCGTCGGCCGTCTCGCGTCAGGGGGGGGAGGGGGGCGACTACGAGCCGCCGGGGCGCCGGGGAGCCTATAAACACGAAACCCCCCGCTTTGCTCGCGGAGGGTCTAGGTCCCGACATTTCTAGTTACGGGTTCGAAAGCGACAACTACAGTATAGCGCTCTTTCGGGGAATTGTCCAGCCTTATTTCGGCCGAATGTAAATAAGCAGCCCCCGGCGCCTTGCGGCGCCGGGGGCTGTGTCAGGCCGAAGCTCTAATTAGAGCTTGCGGACGTTCGCGGCGCGCGGTCCCTTGTCGGACTGCTGCTCGTCGTACTCGACGGCCTGATTCTCGGCCAAAGTCTTGAAGCCATCGCCCGTGATGGACGAGTGGTGGACGAACAGGTCCTTGGACCCGTCATCCGGCGTGATGAAACCGAAGCCCTTCTGATCGTTGAACCACTTCACTTTTCCCATAGCCATTCTATTTGCTTCCTCTTGTCTTGCGTATTGCTCACAAACGTCTGTGTGGCGAGACCATATGCTGCATCTCTATTAGCAGTATAGCATAAATCGTCGTCGAGAGAGGGAATTTTTGTCATTAAAAAAAGCGGCGCGGGGCCGCCTCTCGAAAGAGGCGAACCCCGCGCCGTTTGAGGATTAGAGACCCTGCCAGAGCTCCGGATTTTGGAGGGAGGTGACCAGCGCGGGAGCCTTCGGATGCGCGCGCTGAACGACGGCCGGCGTCGCGGGAACGCCGTCGGCGCCCGGCTTGTACCAGCACAGCGGGCGGAGGCCCGAGGTCTGGCCGCCGGCGAGCGTGCAGGTGCCCTTCGCCGGGTCCGTTTCGTCGACCTGGTCGCCGACCGCGCGGCCGCAGACCGAGCCCGCGTAGTAGGTGTCGAGCCGGCACTGCGTGTCCGGGTGGCCGTCGAACATTTCGGTCACGACCGTCTGGTCCGGGGTGTCGAAACGGGGCAGAACCGTCTGGTTTCGCAGGATCCGGAACAGCGTCGTCACCGACATGCCGGCCATCGAGCCGCGCACGCACATCGCACGGTCGGTCGCCGACTTGAAGGACGCGTCGCACGCCGCCTTCGGGCCCGGGTCTTCGCTCTTGGGGCCGGTGAACGAAGCGCCCTCGTCCGCGAACATGCGGCGCAGGCACTTCAGATTGGCGAAGTAATCGGCCTGGCCCTCGTTCGAGGCCCAGTCGTTGCCGCCGTACTTGGGGGCGCCGCCGAGGTGGTGGCCCATCTCGTGGCAGACGACGAGCGCCATCCCGTCCTGCGTGATGGCCTCATGCCGGGCGAGGCCGCCGTACATGTTGAGGATGTAGTCGTTCCCGGAGCGCTGGGCCGAGGCGTTGACGGTCGCGTTGTCCCACAGGCGCTTGAGGACGAGCCGGCCGCCGCGCGCTTTGATCTCGGGGCCGTAGATCTTCTCGATGCGGTCCATCACCTGATTGAACTGCTTCTGATTGATGCCCTTCGCCTCGAGAGAGCCGATGGGAATCTTCATGTTGTTTTCCGGCAGGAATCCGTCTTCCAGCACGACCATGCGGGGGACAATGGACAGGACGACGACGGCCACGCTCACCAGGATGCTTCGGATCATTGGACCACCTCCTAACGCACTCATCCTCGCATAAGGCGAATTTGGGAGGCAAGAGGAAACAGGCCATTGGGCCCGGGTATTTTATGGGCCCTTTGGCCCCTCTGCGAGGGGGCTCCGTGAACGCGAAGCCCCCGGGCTCGCGCCCAGGGGCTGGTCCCGACATTTCTGGTCTCGGGTTCGTTGGCGATAGAATAGTAACGGGTGCGGGAATAAACCATGACGGACGCGTCACGCTTTGGATAACAAAGGTTGACTCGCCCTCCACGGCGCGCGGCCGGGGAACGGGCTACACTAGGCGCATGAAGCCACTCACCCGAAAGACGAATGACATCGCGGACCTGAAGCCGGCGCGATCAAGGACGCGCGCTCCGGACGTGCCGCTCGACCTGGGCGCCGAAGTCTCCTTCTCCGAGGTGGAGCCGGCGGCGTTCCGCAGCGACCCGAACTGGTCGATCATGGCCGCGGTCTCCGACCCCGACGTGGAGGACACGATCGGCGGCGAGTAGCGCTACTTCGCGGCTTTGGGCTTGCGCAGCCCGGCGAGGGCCGCGAGGACTTCCTCGGCGTGGCCGGCCGGGTTCACCTTGAGGTAAGTCTTGGCGATCGTCCCGTCGGGCTTGATCAGGAAGGTGTTGCGCGCCGACAACGGCCGGTCGGTCATCATCGAGCCGTAGGCCGCGGAGACCTCGGCCTTCGCGTCGGAGAGCAGCTTGAAGTTCAGGCCTTCCTTCGCGCAGAAATCCTTGTGCGACTCGGCCGTGTCCACGCTGACCCCGAGCACGACGGCTTTCGCGGCGGCGAAGCGCTTGAGGTTCTTTTCGAAGCCGTGCGCCTCGAGGGTGCAGCCGCCGGTGAAGTCCTTCGGGTAGAAATAGAGGACGACCCACTTGCCGCGGTAGTCCTTGAGGCTCACGGGCTTGCCGTCCTGGGCGGCCAGCGTGAACTCGGGGGCCTTCGCGCCGGGGAGGGGGGCGTCGGAGGCGAAGCACGGCGCGGCGGCCAGGGCGAGCGCGAGGAAAATGTTCATGCGCTCATTAAACACATTATGCTCACGCGCCCGCCATTGCCCCGGGGGCCGCCGGAGGGCTATCATCGCGGCATGAACGATCTGAGATCAAAGCAGTGCGTCCCCTGCGAGGGCGGGGTCAGCCGCATGGCGCCTAAAGAGGCGAAGAAGCTCTTGAAAAAGCTGCGCGGCTGGAAGCTCGTGAAGGGCAAGGCCCTGCGGCAGGAGCTCGTGATGATGGATTTCCCCGCGGCGATCGAGTTCATCCACGACGTCGCGCAGACGGCGGAGTCCGAGGGCCACCACCCCGACCTGCATCTGACCGGCTACCGCAACCTGGCCATCGAGCTCTCGACGCACGCGATCGGCGGGCTGTCCCTCAACGACTTCATACTCGCGGCGAAAATCGACGCCTTGCCGCGCAAGCTCAAGAAGGGGAAATGACATGAAGCGAAGCGCATCCGCGGTCTGGACGGGCGGCCTCAAGGACGGCAGGGGCCTGATTTCGACGGAGAGCGGCGCGCTCGTCAACACGCGCTACGGCTTCTCGAAGAT
>JAQTNG010000387.1 GCA_028714015.1 Elusimicrobiota bacterium
GCAGCGGGCCGAAGCGGCCCGAGAGATTCAGCGCGCCCAGGGCGAGGAGCATGAGCCCGACCGCGAACTCCATGCCCAGCCCGGCGCGCGGAGGTATGACGACCTTGAACAGGATGATCGCGACGCCGAGCGCGAAGAGAGTCGCCGTATGGCCCAGCCCCCAGACGGCTCCGAGAAGCCAGGCCGCGCCCGGCCGCCGGTCCCGCGCGACGAGAGCGCTCACGGCCACGACGTGGTCGGCGTCGGTCGCGTGGCGCATGCCGAGGAGGAAGCCCAGCGCGAGGACCGACAAGGGATGATTCATCGCGCTTCAGCAGATCCTCGGCAGCTGCTCGCCGGAGTGCATGTCGAGCAGGCGGCCGACGCCGATCTCGCTTTTCAGCGTCACCAGCCCGCGCTCGTCGTCGAGGACGCGGCCGATGAGCCGGGCGTCCGCGCACGACGCATGGCGGCGCAGGACCTTCAGGGCCTTCTCGGCGTCATCCGCGGGAACGAAGGCCGCGAAGCGGCCCTCGTTGGCGACGTACAGCGCTTCGAGGCCGAGGATCTCGCAGGCGCCGCGGACCGCCTCGGTCACGGGGATCGCGGCCTCCTGGATCAGCAGCGAGCGCTTCGCGGCCTGAGCGATCTCGATCAGGACGCCCGCCAGGCCGCCTCGCGTCGCGTCGCGCAGGCAGTGGATCTCGACGCCCGCGGCGATCAGGTCGAGGACCGGCGCCGCCAGCGGCGCCGTGTCGCTGTCTATGGCGCTTTCGAAGCTCAGCCCCTCGCGCGCCGACATGACCGCCATCCCGTGGCGGCCGATGTCGCCGTTGATGATGATGGCGTCGCCCGGGCGCAGGGCGCGCGGAGAGATCGCAGACGGCGCCTCGACGAGGCCGATCCCGGAGGTGTTGATGAACAGGCCGTCGGCCTTGCCGCGGTCGACGACCTTCGTGTCGCCCGTGACCAGCTCGACGCCGGCCGCGCGGCAGGCCTCGCTCATGGACTGCGCCACGCGCTCCAAGGTCTCGCGCGGCAGGCCTTCCTCGAGGATGAAGCCGGCGCTGAGCCACAGCGGGCGGGCTCCGCACATCGCCAGGTCGTTTATGGTGCCGTGGATCGCGAGCTTGCCGATGTCGCCGCCGGGGAAGAACAAAGGCTTCACCACGTAGGAATCGGTCGTGAAGGCGATCCTGCGTCCGCCGACGTCGAGGACGGCGCCGTCGTGGCCCTCGTCGAGCCGCGGGTTGGAGAAGCGCTTCAGGAACACGGTCTCGATGAGGCGGTGCATCAAGGTCCCGCCGCCCCCGTGGCCGAGGAGTATGCGCGCGTCGTCGTCGTGCGGCCGGGGGCAGTCAGCCATGGGAGGCTCCGTCGCGGCGGTAGCGCCAGTAGGCCGCGCAGGCCCCCTCGCTCGAGACCATCGTAGCGCCCAAAGGATGCTCCGACGTGCAGGCCTTGCCGAAGGCGGGGCAGTCGACGGGCCTCAGCTGGCCCCGCAGCACCAGCCCGCTGCGGCACTCGGCCGGCTCGCTGACGCGGATGTCTTCGACCGCGAACTTCTTCTCCGCGTCGTAATCCGCGTAGGCCGGCGCCAGGCCCAGGCCGCTGCGCGGGATCAAGCCGATGCCGCGCCAGCTGCGGTCCACGACCGTAAAGACCTCGCGCATCACCCGCCGGGCCGTCTCGTTGCCCCCGGGCCGCACCGCGCGCGCGTAGGGATTCTCGACCTCGGCGCGGCCTTCCTCGAGCTGGCGCGCGCACAGCAGGACGCCCTGGAGTATGTCGAGCGGCTCGAAGCCGGTCACGACGATGGGCACGCGGTGCTTCGCGGCCAGCGGCGCGTATTCCTCCGTGCCCATGATCGCGCAGACGTGGCCGGCGGCCAGGAAGCCCTGGACCTGATTTCCGGGGTCGCTCATGATCGCCGATATGGCCGGCGGCACGGTCACGTGCGAGACCAGGGCCGAAAAGTTCCGGATTCCTTCCCGCGCGGCGCGGTGCAACGCCATCGCGTTGGCCGGGGCGGTGGTCTCGAAGCCGACCGCGAAGAACACGGTCTCGCGCCGAGGATTCCTGCGGGCGATCTCGAGAGCGTCGAGCGGAGAGTAGACGATGCGCACGTCGCCGCCGCGCGCCTTCACGCGGAGCAGGTCGTCGCGCGAGCCCGGCACGCGGAGCATGTCCCCGAACGAGCAGAAGATCGTCCCGGGGCGCGCGGCGATCGCCAGCGCCCGGTCGATCTGCTCGAGGGGCGTCACGCACACCGGGCAGCCGGGCCCGTGGACGAGGCGGACGAGGTCCGGCAGCAGCGCGTCCAGGCCGAACTTGACGATCGCGTGAGTCTGGCCGCCGCAGACCTCCATCATCGTCCAGGGGCGCGTGACCGTGCGGCGGATCTCGGCGGCGAGAGAACGCGCGCCCTTCGCGTCCCGGTATTCGTCGAGGAATTTCATGCCGGCGCCGGTCCCAGGTCCTTCAGCTCGTCCATCGTCTTCAGATATTCGAAGATCTTGCCCGCCTCGTCCTCGTCGACGAGGCTGATCGCGAAGCCGACGTGCACGATCACATACGCTCCGGGCTCCGCCTCGGGGACATAGGCCAGGCTGACTTCCTTGACGACGCCGCCGAAGCTCACGCGCGCCGTCCGGGCCAGGCCCTCGCCCGCGGCCGTCAATATGAGCCCCGGGACCCCTAGGCACATGGCGCGGCCCTCCTCAGCAAACGCGCTGCGGCCGAGACCTGTCCCAGGGCCAGGCCGCCGTCGTTGGGCGGCACGCGCTGGTGCCAGAGCGGCGTAAAGCCCTCGGCGCGCAGGCGCCGGATCGCGCGCGTCAGCAGGACGCGGTTCTGGAAGCAGCCGCCGCTGAGCGCCACGCGCGGCTCGCCGCAGCGGCGCGCGACCGCGACGATCGCCTCGACCAGGCCGGCGTGGAAGCGGGCGGAGACGTGCGCGGCCGGGATGCCGCGCCTGAGATCGGAGATCAGGGCGCGCAGCATCGGCTCCCAATCGACGACCGTCCCCGTGAGCGGAAACGGATAGGGCTCTCCGCGGCCGTTCTCGGCGGCGTGCTCGAGCTCCATCGCGGCCTGGCCTTCGAAGGAGGCCGTCTGCCGCAGGCCGGCGAGCGAGGCCACGGCGTCGAACAGACGGCCCACGCTCGAGGTCGAAGGCGAGGAGAGCCCGCGCACGAGCATCGTTCCCAGGACCGCGCGCTGCGCCGGCGCGAAGGCCGCGACCGGGGCGAGGTCGTCCCACTCCAGCGCCTTCGGCCCCGCGAAGGCGTACAGCAGGCCCAGGGCCGCGCGCCGAGGCTCGCGCACCGCCGCCTCGCCGCCGGGCAGCGGGAAGGTCCGCAGATGCGCCGCGCGGGTGAACCCGTCGGGCGTCACGCTCAGGAACTCCCCGCCCCAGACCGTCCCGTCCGTGCCCCAGCCGCTGCCGTCCCAGACGACGCCGAGCGCGGGCGGTTCGAGGCCGTTGTCGGCCAGGCAGGACAGCGCGTGAGCATGGTGGTGCTGGACCGTGACGACGGGCGGCCCGAGGCTGCGCGCATGGCGCGTCGACGCGTAGCCCGGGTGCAGGTCGCAGACGACGGCCTCGGGCGAGAAGTCGTAGAGCGCCGAGAGGCTTCGGATCGCTTCCGTGAAAGCGTCGAAGGAGCGCTCGGTGGAAAGGTCGCCTATA
>JAQTNG010000388.1 GCA_028714015.1 Elusimicrobiota bacterium
CTCCGTCGACGAGTCCCAGGCCCTCAACTCGAAGGAGGGGCCGATGATCGTCCTGTCGGCCTCGGGCATGTGCGAGGGCGGGCGCATCCTGCACCACCTGCGCAACAACCTCGACAAGGACACGACGACCGTCCTCATCGTCGGCTACCAGACCGAGGGCACGCTCGGCCGCCGCCTCCAGGACGGCGCCAAGAAGGTCAAGATCTTCGGCCTCGAGCACGACGTCTGGGCGCGCGTCGAGACCCTGCACACCTTCTCGGCCCACGCGGACCGGTCGGACCTGATGTGGTTCATGAAGTCCCTCGATCCCCGCCCGCGAAAGATCTTCCTCGTGCACGGCGACCCGTCCGATCGCGCGGCCCTCAAGGAATGCCTGCGGGTCGAGGGCATCGTCCGGGTCGAATGCCCCGAGTACGGCGACGAGTTCGAGCTGGAATGAGCGATTTCGACCTCGTCGTCATCGGCGGCGGCGTCACCGGCGCGGGCGTGGCCCGCGACGCGGCTTTGAGAGGGCTGCGGGTATGCCTTCTCGAACGCGGCCAGCCCGGCGGCGGCACGACCGCGGCCTCCACGCACCTGATCCACGGCGGCGTGCGCTACCTGCTCTACGACCGCCTCACCACGCACTCCTCCTGCTGGGACGCCGGCCACATCGTGCGCACCGCCGGCGAGCTCCTCACGCGCCTGCCGATCGTCTGGCCGGTCTATAAAGGACATTCCCGCGGGCTCGAGACCGTCGAGACTTTGCTCGAGCAGTACGACCGCTTCCAGCCCATGAAGTACGGCCGCCCCCATCTGCGCCTGACCGCCGAGGCGGCCCTGCGCGTCGTGCCGGGCCTCTCGCCCGAGGGCCTGCTCGGCGCCCTGGTCTTCGACGAGTGGTGGGTGGACGCGGAGGCGCTCGCGCGCCGCACGCTCGACTCCGCGCGCGCGGCCGGGGCCGAGGTGCTGCTCGAAACCCCGGTGACGAGCGTGCTCAAGGACGGCGCGCGCGTGACCGGCGTCAGCGCGGGCGGACGCGACCTGCTCGGGGCGATCACGGTCAACGCCGCGGGCCCGTGGATCGACAAGGTCTCCACGCTCGCCGGCGTGCGCATGCCCCTGCGCCTCATGAAGGGGACCCACCTGATCTACCGCGAAAAAGCCCTCTCTCCGGTGGGCCTTCTTTTAGAGGCCGAGGACCGCTCGCGCTATGTGTTCGTCGTGCCTTCCCCCCTCGGGACCTGGGTCGGCCCGACCGACATGCCCGGGCCTCTCGATCCCGACCTCACGCGGACGACGGACGAGGAGATCGGCTACCTGACGCGCTCGGTGAAGCGCTACTTCGCGTCCTGGCCGGAGAAGCACGACGCGACGATCGTCGGCTCCCGCCCGATCCTGGGCCAGCCCGGCGCGGAGAAGCTCCTGTCCCGCGATTTCGAGGTCTTCGATCACGAGGAGCGCGACGGCGTGGCGGGCTTCCTCACCATCGGCGGCGGCAAGATGTCGGACTACCGCGTGATGGCCGAGGCGGCGGTCGACGCGGCCTGCCGGAAGCTGGGCGCGGGCGGCCCGTGCCGGACCCATCTGCTGACCCTGGAGGGCAAGCCCGTCGGCGAGATACCGGATTGGCCGCAGCCCTCGCCGGACCTCAAGAAATTCCTGCGCACGAAGCCTCTGCTGCGCGAGCTCCACTCGCTGTCCTATCTCGGCGCGGGCATGGCCTCGCATCTCGCGCGGCGCGCCGCGGGCCTGATCCCGATCGGCGACGAAGCCGAGTTCCGCCGCCGCTACGCTTAGCGGCTAGTAAACGCCGCGCTCCTGGTACCACGGCACGCCGCGCAGCGAGGGCTTCAGGCAGTCCACGAAGATCACGATGCGGTCGTCGGTGAACACGTAGCCCCAATGGCCGGTGCCGCGAAGGCGGGAGCCGTCCACCTGGCCGTCGCGCAGGATCTCGGGCGAGTACACCTCGACCTTGCTCGATTCGCGGCCGCAGACGGGGAGATCAAGCGAGGGAATCTCGGCGAGATACTTCGGCACGAGCAGCTCGAGCTTGGCGGGAATCTTCTTCTCGGTCTTCGTGTAGTCGGACAGCCGCGTCTCGAGCTGGGCGAGGCTCGAGCGCACGCGGTCTTCCTTGACCCGGGCCTCGTTGGCGCTCGTCTCCTTGTCGAAGTCCGCCGCCGCCTCGTCCTTGGCGAACATGCCGCCGCAGCCCGCCGTCAGCAGGACCGCGAACGCCGTCAAAATGAGCTGTTTCACAAGTCACCTCGCAGTATCGTTCCGCCGCCGACGACGATGTCGCCCGAGTAGATCACGGCCGACTGGCCCGGGGCGGGCGCGCGCTGGGGCTCGTCGAAGCGCATCGTCGCCGTTCCGTCGTCGTTCTGTTCGATCGAGGCCGCGGCCGGGGTATGCCGGTGGCGTATTCGCACTTCGGCCCGGAAGGTCCCCTTCGGGGGTTCCCCCGACCAGGTCATGGCGCCGACGGTGATGGCTCGCGCCTGGAGCTCGTCCGTCCCGCCGACGATGAGCGCGTTCCCGACGGGGTCGAGCCGCACCACGTAGCGCGGCTCGGGGCCGGACAAGCCGAGGCCGGAGCGCTGGCCCACGGTGTACGACGCGAGGCCGGTATGGCGGCCGAGCTCGCGGCCTTCCCGGTCGCGGATCGGACCCGAAGCGATGCCCGGCGCCGCCGCGTCGGCGTGGGCGGCGACGAAGCCGCGCACGTCGCGATTGGGCACGAAGCACGTCTCCATGCTCTCGGCCTTGTCGGCGGTCTTGAGGCCGAGCTCGCGGGCCTTCGCGCGGACCGCGTCCTTGCTCAGAGACCCGACGGGGAACTCCGCGCGGGACAGCGCCTTCGCGCCGAGCGAGTACAGGAAATAGCTCTGATCCTTGGCCGGGTCGAGCGCCTTGAGCAGGCGGCCGTTCTCGATGCGCGCGTAATGGCCGGTCGCGACCGCGTCGCAGCCCCAGGCCTCGGACAGCGCGAGCAGGTGGCCGAACTTGAGCGAGCGGTTGCACTCGACGCACGGGTTCGGCGTGGTGCCGCCGAGATAGGCGTCGAGGTAGGGGCGAATGACCTTCGACGCGAAGATCTCGGCCATGTCCGATACGTAGTGGACGATGCCGAGGCGTTCCGCCACGCGCTTGGCGTCGTCGACGTCGGCCGGGGAGCCGCAGCAGCCGAAGCCGGTCTCGGTGCGCGCGAGTATTTTCATCGTCACGCCCACGGCCTCGTCGCCGCGCTCGCGGACGAAGGCGGCGGCGACGGAGGAATCCACGCCTCCGCTCATCGCGACGAGCACGCGCCGGCGGCTCACGCGGCGGTCCCGACGGCGCGAAGCTTTTCGACCGCCTTCGGCAGGACGGCGATCAGCCGGTCCGCGTCGGCGTCCGTGCTGCCCCAGCCGACCGACACGCGGATGGATCCGTTCGAGAGCTCGGGGGCGGCGCCCATGGCGGTCAGCACATGGGACGGAGTGGAGGCGCCCGACGAGCAGGCGGGCCCGCTCGAGACGCAGATGCCCTCGAGGTCGAGCGCCACGACGAGGTGATGCCCGTCGACGCCGTCGAAGCTGAAATGCGCGGTGTTCGGCAGCCGCTGCGAAGGGTGGCCGTTGAGGCGCGCGCCGCGCACACGCAGCACGCCCGCCTCGATCTTCCCGCGCAGCG
>JAQTNG010000389.1 GCA_028714015.1 Elusimicrobiota bacterium
GAGTCGGCCGAGGCGTCCTACGTGCGCACGAAGGCCCCGCCCCCCAAGGCCGCGCCATGGTGGAAGAAGCTCCTCGGCCTCAAGTGAAGTCCCCGGCCCGCGCGAAGGCGTAGCCCGCCGCGTCCGTCGCCCCCGCGGCGAGCAAAGCGGAGGCGCATTCCTCGAAGGTGGTGCCGGTCGTGGCCACGTCGTCGATCAGGAGCACCCGTTTGCCGGCGACCAATGACGCGGCCCCCTCGCGCGGCGCGTAGGCCCCGGAGAGTTCCGCCCGCCGTTCGACTCGGCCCAGCCGCCACGACGGCGCGGCCGCGCGGGCGCGCTCCAGGGCGTCGAGCAGGGGCAGCCCGGTCGCCGCGGCGACCTCGCGCGCGAGGAGCTCGGCCTGATTGTATCCGCGCTCCCGTTCGCGCCGAGGATGAATGGGTACGGCGGCGAGCGCGTCGAAGCCGGACAGCTCAGGGTGCAAGGTCAGCGCGGCGGCCATGCTCCGGCCGGCCGCTCTCGCGGCGGGCTTCGAGCCGCGGAACTTGAACGCATGCACGAGCGAGGCGGCCGGACCGCGGTGAGCCGCCGCGGCCCGGATCAGGCGGCAGGAGAAGCGCCGGCCCGCGCAGTCCGCGCAGAACGGCGCGGGCGAGGCGCGGCGGCCGGCGCAGCGCACGCAGGCGGGCTCCGGCGGCGGCGGCAGCGCGGCGGCGCATGCCCGGCACAGCGGCCCCGAGGCGCGGCTTAAGTCCTCGCGGCAATGCGCGCAGGCCCGGGGCAGCAGCAGGTCGAGCGCGATCTCCAGGTAGGTTCCCATCCCTTCATACGATCGAGCCCCCCGAAAAGTTCCCTCTTCGTCTCAGCGCTCGGAGACGGAGAAGGTCTCGCCCAAGCCGTAGCGGACGGCGATGGCCTTGTAGGCCATGTTCGAGACCTGGCGGATGAGGTCGCCGCGGCGATGAATCCAGTTCATGTAGTGGCGCGCGGCGCCGCTCTTCTCGATGACTCCGACGAGGATGTACGGGTAGTTCCGCCCGTCCTTGCCCCGCGCCACGAGTATGCCCATGTCCCCGCACAGGCGGCTCGTGCTTCCGGTCTTGTCGTAGAGGAGCGTGTCGCCGGGCACGCCCTTCGCCCCGCTCATCAGGCGATTGCGTTTGGGCAGCTGCATCACGCGCTTGATCTCCGCGGAGGCCGGGAGGGCGTCGGCCCACAATTCATGAAGGAAGCGGGTATAGTCGTGGACCGCCGCCTTGTTGCGGTAAGTCCGGCCGTTCCTCGGGATGTATTCCACCAAGCTCAGGCCGTTGAGGACCGCGCCGTGGCTCTTCTTGAGGCGCCTCTGGACGGCCGCCGGGCCGCCGAGCTCGCGCAGGAACCAGTTCGCGGCGCCGTTGTCGGAATCCCTGATCATCGCTTCCATCCGGCGCCGCGCCTCCGGGGTGTAGCTGCGCTCCTGGTCCGCGACCGAATCGAAATACGCCAGGGCGATGAAAGGCTTGATGAGGCTGGCCGTCTGCAAAGGCGTGTCCTGGTTGATCCCCGCCAGCTCGACGTCGCGCGAGATGTCGTACACGGACCACGCCGTGCGCTCGTCGCGCTGGAGGAGCCCGCGATGGCGCATCCTCTTGATGAAGGCGTCGATCTCGTCTTCCAGAGACGCGGCCGGCAGGGCGGGAGCGGCCGGGGCCGCGGCTGGGGCCGCGGCGGGCTCCGACGCGACGATCGCGGCGGGGCTCTCCAGGTCGGCCCGCCAGGGATTATCGGCGTCGCAACGCGGCCCATACGCGAGCGCGGGGCGAGAGGCGGCCAGAACCGCCGCGACGCAAAGAAAAGGTTGTAGGCGCAAATTGATTGGGATGCTCGCGAAAAGCGCGGGCAATGCTAATGGTGTAGCTTGATTCAGCCGCGTAGTCAAGGGGTGCACCAGCCGGGCTCTTGCGTTTGGGGCGGGCGGGGTTGCGCTTATCGTTTAATCGGCGTAGATCATCTTGCGCGTCATGCCGCCGTCGATGGTGAAGTTCTGCCCCGTCACAAAACCCGCTTCTTCAGACGCGAGATAAGCCGCCAGCGCCGCGACGTCTTCCGGACGGCCGACGCGGCCCACGGGGTGCTGGGCATGGTCTATCGGACGCAGTCTGGCGTGCGGGTCGTTGGCAATCCAGCCGGGACTGATGCAGTTCACGCGGATGTCCGGCCCCCAACTGATCGCCAGGGAATGCGTGAGCGCGACGAGGCCGCCTTTCGAGGCGGAATAGGCGGGGGTCCCCGGTTCGGACATGAGCGCGCGCGTCGACGCGATGTTGACGACGCAGCCTTTTGTCCTTCGAAGCGCGCCCTCCGCGTATTTCGCGCATAAAAAAGCTCCGGTGAGGTTGACCCCGATGATCGCCCGCCAGCGCTCAACCTCCATGCCGGAGGCGGGATCGGCAATGCCGGCATTATTCACGAGGACATCGAGACGCTTAAAGCGTTTGAGCGCGGCGGCCATCCCTCGGCGCACATCGCCCTCGCGCGCTACATCCATGCGTACGGCGAGAACATCTCCGGGAGCGGATAATTCCGCTTCGGTCTTGCGGAGCGCCGCCGCATCCCGGTCGGCGAGCGCCACGCGGAAACCTTCATTTAGCAGGCGCCGGGCGATCGCGCGGCCGATCCCCTTGGCGCTGCCCGTCACCAAGGCCGCTTTTTTATCGGGGATCATCTTTTGAGTCCAGCGGCCGCTCACCCGGCGCCGGCCTTATCTCTATTCCGTCGTTTTACCGTCGAAGTGCTCGTTGTCCTCTTCCGCTTCGGCGCGGGTATGGTGGACGACGCCGTCCCGATGATTCGGCGGCGTATAGAGCGTATAGAGCTTCAGCGGAACGCTGCCGGTATTGATGATGTTGTGATTCGTCCCGGCCGGGACGAGCACCGCGAAGCCGTCGCGGATCGGCGTCCGAACGCCGTCGAGGACCGCCTCGCCGGTCCCTTCCTCCACGCGAAAGAACTGGTCGACCTCGTGGACTTCCGCCCCGATCTCTTCCTTGGGCTTCAGCGCCATGACGACGAGCTGGCTGTTCTTCGACGTGTAAAGCACACGGCGGAACTCGTCATTCTTGACGGCGAGACTCTCGATGTCTTTCATGAAGCCTTTCATGGAGGCGCCTCCTTTTGAGCCGCCGGCATTGCCGCCTGCGGTTAATACGAGTTCCATGGCGAACAGGCAAACGCAGGACAGCACGATCAAAGGCACGAACCTGATGGTTCTGCGCGCCTCTTTCTTGGGTTTTATTCGCCTCATGAGATATTTCTTTAGTCGAAGGGAAGCGTCTGACGGTACTGTAGCAGGGGCGCCGCCGGCAGCTCATGGCGGACTTGGAAAATGTTTTTAACGTTTTTTTGACGTTCCGAGAAGCCGGCCGAACGAGTGCCGGGGCGGCCGGGCGCGAACTGACGGAACTCGTGCCCTCGCGACGGGGCGGAGGCTCTTGCGTTTGGGGAGGGGCGGGGCTACGCTGTTTGGCGTCATGACCAAATACGCGCTGCTGCTGCTTCTGACGTGGCCCCTCGCGGCGCGCGGCGCCGAGCCTCCCGATCAGAAGGCGCTGAAGTCCTACGACTTCGACGCGTCGATTCCCCTGCCGCGCCTTCGGCCGATGCCGCCCTGGCTGCTCCGGATGTGG
>JAQTNG010000390.1 GCA_028714015.1 Elusimicrobiota bacterium
GTCGGCCGTGGCCCTGCGGCGCGCGCTCAAGGGGCGGTGCTCGGACGAATTCGCGCTCGCGCTGTGCTTCGTCTACGGCCTGGGCTCATGGGCGTTCAGCGTGAGCTCGCAGGCGCTGTGGCAGCACGGCCCCGCGGCGCTCGGCGCGGGGCTGGCGCTCTGGGGCTTCAACGAGAAGGGCCGCCGCTTCGACGCTCTCGCGGGCTTCGGCCTCGGCCTCGCCGTCGCCGCGCGGCCCGACAGCGTCTTCTTCCTGGCCGCCGGCGCGGCCTTCGTCCTTTTCTTCGACCGCCGCCGCCTGCCCGGCTTCGCCCTCGGCGCGGCCGTCCCCCTCGGCCTCCTGGCCGCGTACTGGCTGGCCTACACCGGGCGACTGCGCCCGCCGGAGGCGGATTTCCAGGCGAACATGTTCCGCGGCTTCCAGCCCGAGGCTTTTTTCGGCCTGATCGCGAGCCCGACGCGCGGCCTGCTCCTGTTCTTTCCTCCCGCCGCGTTCGGCCTCCTCGCCGCCTGGCGCTCGCGCGACCCGCTGGTCCGGCTGATGACGGCCGCCTGCGCCGGCCCCTGGCTCCTGCTCTGCTTCTACGACACCTGGGTCGCAGGCTCCACCTTCGGCCCCCGCTACTTCGCCGTCGCGGCGCTCGTCTTATGCTGGGCCACGGCCGGGCTCGAGCCCTGGCTCGCCGCCTCCCCGGGCCGGGCGCGGCTGTGGGCCGCGGCCGCGGCCGCGGCGATCCTCACCCACGCCGCGGGCGGCTACCTGCTGTGGCCGGGCTCGGACCAGTTCGCCGCCGAGAAGGCGACTTTATGGTCGTGGCGCCTGCATCCCCTCGCCAACGTCCTCACCTCGGACGGCGCCCTCCGCTCCCTGCCGTTGATCGTCCGCATCCTGATTTTCCTCATCGCGGCCGCCGCCGCCGCTAAAGCGAGCCAGATACTGTCGTCTTTGGTGTCAGGCCTGCCGAAAGGACAGTATTCTCGCGAGCGTATCGGCTGATCGATCGCGGCGAAACCTTCAGCCAATTCGCCGTCACCTTAAGCGCGAAGCCGTTCTGAGTCGATTTCAGAACGAAGGAGCGGCGCGCCGCAACGATGCGGCGCTCACGGCTCCCGGAGCGGAGGATATCGACGGCAATCCCCTCCTCGGACGCGACGATCGATCCGATCACTTCAAGATCGGCGGTCGGGTGCTCCTCCCACAATGAACCCCGATGGATTTTCGGCCACGGGTCGAAGTCGGCCGGGACATCGGAGGCCGCCTGATCCGACCTATAGCTCGACCACGGCCAGTCCTGCGGCGCGGAGACCAGCCCCGCACGCACAGGATTCATGTGAATGTAGGGAATGAGCCCGAGCAGATACCGGCCGTCGTGGCAGAGAAACGCCTTGTGACGGCCTTCGAAGAGGTGACCCGTCCGGCCATGCCGATTGTTGAACCTCATGCAATAAGTGGTCAGCAACCTTTGCATGATGACGGACAACGGCACCGGACCAACTTTGATTGCAATATGGAAGTGATTGCCCATCAGGCAGTAAGCGAGCACTTCGGCCGAGGACTCATGTTCAACGCGGCGCAGGACATCGAGGAATGCCGTTCGATCGAGGTCATCGGCGAAAATGCTCCTGCGATCGACTCCTCGCGCAAGCGCGTGATAGATCGCGCCCGGAAAATAAACTCGTGGTCGTCGTCCCATCCCACCTTACGATCGAACACCCCAAATAGTTGCATCGGGATACTGTCCGTTCGGCAGGCCTGACACCATTTCGGGACAAAAAAGGACCCCGGTTCAGCGTCGGACCGGGGTGGAGACGCCAGCGCTTTCCGACTTTCGCCTTCGAGCGCTTTGTTCAGTCGAGTTATTTCATCCTAGGGCCTTCTAGTGGCCTCTGTTTCCCGCCCTGAAAGGGCGGCTCTTTTGGATGAGTCCTCGACCTTAAGGCCTGTCGGCGTCTTCAATTACAGTATAGACCCGGACCTGATCTAAATCAATGCCGGAGATGGAATGATTTTGTATCCTTTTCTCGTCGGGCGCGACGGCGCGCCGGGAGTAATTAATGAAGATTTACATCGACGGCAAGTTCTACGATAAGGACGACGCCAAAATCTCCGTTTTCGACCACGGCGTCCTCTACGGCGACGGAATCTTCGAGGGCATCCGCGCCTACAACGGGCGCATCTTCCGCCTCGACGACCATCTCGAACGCCTCGAAGAATCCGCGAACGCGATCCTCCTGAAGCTCCCGATCCCGATCAAGGAGATCGAGAAGGCGATCATCGAGACCGTCCGCCTCAACGGCCTGAAGGACGCCTACATCCGCCTCGTCGTCACGCGCGGCGTCGGCGACCTCGGCCTCGACATGCGCAAGTGCAAGGAAGGCGCGACGCTCTTCATCATCGCCGACCGCATCGAGCTGTACCCCGAGGAGTTCTACGAGAAGGGCCTCACGGTCGTCACCTCGACGATCCGCCAGAAGGGCCTCGACCAGGTCACGCCCGGCGTGAAGTCCCTCAACTACCTCGCGAACATCCTCGCCCGCGCCGAGGCCACCGCCGCCGGCGCCCAGGAAGCGATCCTGCTCAACGCCACGGGGCACGTCTCCGAGTGCACGGGCGACAACCTGTTCTACATCAAGAACGGCAAGATCTTCACGCCCCCGACCTCCGCCGGCATCCTCGTCGGCGTGACGCGCAACGTCGTCATGGAGCTGGTCGAGAAGCACCTCGGCACGAAGGTCATCGAGCGCAACTTCCCGCGCTACGACCTGTACGGCGCCGACGAGGTCTTCCTGACCGGCACCGGCGCCGAGGTCATCGCCGCCGTCAAGATCGACGGCCGCGTCATCGGCAAGGGCGTCGCGGGTCCCATCTCGAAGGCGCTGATCAAGCACTTCCGCGACTACGCCAACTCCTCCGGCACGCCGGTCTACGAGGCCGTCAAAGCCAAGTAGCCGTGCGCCTCATCAGTTGGAACGTCAACGGCGTGCGCGCCGCGTGGAAGAAGGGCTTCGGAGACTGGTTCAAGGCGGAGAAGGCCGACGTCGTCTGCCTCCAGGAGACGAAGGCGCAGCCGGATCAGCTGGCGGCCGAGATGATCAACCCTCACGGCTACCACGGCGAGTTCCACTGGGGCGAGAAGAAGGGCTACTCCGGCGTCGCGACCTTCTCCAAGTCCGCGCCGGCGCTGGTCGAGCGCGGCTTCGGCATCCCGGCCTTCGACAACGAGGGCAGAGTCCTCGTGACCAAGCACTCAGATGTGACTCTCTTCAACATCTATTTTCCGAACGGCAAGGCCCGCGAGGAGCGCCTGAAGTTCAAGATGGACTTTTATGAAGCGTTCCTGAAGGATGTCATCCCGCGCTACCGCAAGCGCGGCGACGACAAGATCGTCATCTGCGGCGACGTGAACACCGCCCACAAGGACATCGACCTCGCGCGCCCGAAGGAGAACCGCAAAATCTCCGGCTTCCTGCCCCAGGAGTGCGAGTGGATGGACCGCCTGCTCGCCGACGGCTTCATCGACACCTTCCGCGAGTTCGAGAAGGGCCCGGACCAGTACACCTGGTGGGACCAGCAGTCCCGCGCGCGCGAGCGCAACGTGGGCTGGCGCATCGATTACTTCTTCATCTCCGAGAA
>JAQTNG010000391.1 GCA_028714015.1 Elusimicrobiota bacterium
GCCCGCGCAGGTCCCCAGCGACGCCAGGAACAGCTCGAAGGGCGCGGGCGCGGTGCCGTCGCCGCCCGCCTCCTTCGGCTGGTCGGTGGTGACCGTGTAGCCGTCGAACTCGGCGGTCACCTTCTTGTTGCCCGGGAAGCGGATCTTCATCTCCATCGATTGTTCTCCATTAAATTGAGATGCGCGGGGCCGCGAAAGGATTCGCGCCTCAGGCCAGGCGCTCGACCTCTCCGCGCAATGACCAGAGTACCATGAGTTGGACCGCGAACACGCCTATCATGAGGGCCGTGAACGGCCCCAGCCTCGAGGCGTGTATAAGCAACGGAAAGGCCAGGGCCGCGCCTATGATGCGGCCTCCCTGCATCAGGGAAATCCCGAGCGAGTAGTAGAAGCCCGTCTTGCTGCCGCCCGGCGTCAGGCGCATCAAGGTGTACTGCGCCGTCGAGCCGACCATGAGCTCGCCGAGCGTGATGAGCAGCATCCCGCCGAACACCCAGAGCTGGGACGCCATGCCCCAGCCGGCGACGAGTATGCCGAGCACGGTCAGGATCATGCCGCCGGCGATCGCGAGCCAGGGCTTTTTAAAGAGCTGGGTGGCCTTCACGGCGAACCCCGCGCACAGGACCGTGTTGAGGATCATCATCGTCGAGAAGCGGCGCAGGCCCTCGCCGGGATGCAGGATCTCGAGGCGCCCCGCGCCGCCCTCGAGGAAAAGCTCGTAGAAGAACGACCAGCCCATCAGGACGAGCGCGCAGCGAAAGAAGGCCCACCGGGAAGAGCCGGCCCCCTCGCGGTCCCCGCCGAGGCCCTTCCCGCTTTGGGCGGGCCCCTCGCGGCGCGGCAGGATCTTCCGTCCGAGGAAAAAAGCGCTCAGCGAGGTCGCCGAGTCGAACAGCATCAGCGGCGTCAGGCCCAGGCGCGCGCCGAGGGCCGCGACCGAAAAGCTGAAGACCTGGGCGAAGTTGTTGACCATGCGCATCCAGCCCAGCGCTTCCCTCTGGTGGGCGTGGTCGACCTGGTCCATCAGCAGCAGGCGCTGGACCACGTTCATCAGCGCCTCCGAGAACTGCGCGAGCATGCCGAAGAGCAGGATCAGCCAGATCGACGTCTGAAACGGCAGGCCGGCGAGGCCCGCGGCCGACAGCAGCAGGGCGGCGAGCACCAAGGTCCGCGAGCTGAAGCGGTCGGTCAGCGCGCCGCCCATGAGCGTGCCCGCGAGCATCGTGCCCTTGAGCGCGGAGAGCACGAAGGTCCCCTCGCCGGTCGAGACCCCCCTCTTGACGAGGAGGATCGTGATCAGGCTCAGGCCGATCGAGCCGACCTTGTTGGTGAAGGTCGTCAGCAGGATGGGGCGGCTTTGGCGGAAGGCGGGCGACGCGGGGATCAGGATGCGGCTATTTTAGCAAGCCTGCGCGGCTAGACGAACATCGCCACGAAGGCGTTGAGGCGCCGGGCGACGTCGAGCAGCAGGCCGTGGAGCTGCAGGGGCTCCGCGTAGACCTCGATGGGCCGGACCATGTCCACCGTCGCGATCGGAATCGTGAAGCAGAAGGTCGAGCCCGAGCCCTTCCAGGACTCGGCCCAGATGCGGCCGCCGTGGAGCTCGACCATCGCGCGCGCGAGCGTGAGGCCCAGGCCCGTGCCCTGCGCCTGGCGCTGCGGCGAGCCGGCGGCCTGCTCGAACATGCCGAAGATCCTCTCGAGCTCGTCGTGGGCGATGCCGCAGCCCGTGTCCTTGACCTTGAAGATCAAGGTGCCGGCGTGCTCGTACTTGCCTTCGGCGACCGTGATGGTCACGAGGCCGCGCGACGGCGTGAACTTGATCGCATTCGAGATCAGGTTCATCAGGACCTGGACGACGCGGCGGCTCTCGGCCGCGCAGCGCGGCAGGAGCGGCGCGTAGTCCTTGTTGATCTTCACGCCCTTGGCGGTGGCCATGGCGCGAAGCGAGTCGGCGGCGTCGTCGACGAGCGTGCGGGCGTCACAGGGTTCCTTGACGATCGCGAGCTTGCCGGCCGCGATCTTGCTGTAATCCATGATGTCGTTCACGAGACCTTCGAGCCTCATCGTGTTGCGGATCGCCAAGGAAAGCATCTGCTTCTCGTCGCCCTGCAGGCGGCCCTCGATCTGCTCCGAGAGGATCTCGAGGCCGAGGCGGATGGAGGTGACCGGCGCGCGCAGCTCGTGGGCCAGGTAGGCGGCCTGGACCTTGGGCTCGGGGCGGCGGACGGCCTTGGGAAGCGGGTTCTTATCGGCGAGCTTCGCGGGCTCCAATTCGAACTTGGGCACCTCGCGGATCACCATGTCTTCCCACTGCGGCTGTGTCGCGTCCATGAATTTAATGTAACCCAAACCTGTTACAAGCCTATTACGGTAAAACGCCCCGATAACTTACAATCGGGATGCAACTTATTGACCCCCTCAATCGTATGGTAGATGGAATGCCCGAACTGGACTGGGAAGCGCTGATCGACGCGAACGCCAATAAGGCCTATTGCTTCGCCATGGGGCTGTGCGGCAACGAGGACGACGCCAAGGAGCTCGTTCAGGAGGCCTTCGCCAAGGCCATGGACCGCATCGGCACCCACGACCCGGCGATGCCCTTCGAAGCCTGGTTTTTGACCGTTTTAAAGCATCTGTACCTGGATGGGACGAAGAAATACGAGAAGCGCCACGGCCAGTCGCTGGACATGCCGATCAACGAATCGGGGCTGACGGTGGCCGACGGGATCGCCGACGACCGGGAGATGTCGCTTCTCGAGCGCCTGGAACGCCAGGAAAACACGAAGCTGGTGCGCCGGGCGATGAGGGCGCTGACGCCGGACGCCCGGGCGGTGCTGCTGATGATCGATTTGGAAGGGCTCGGCTATGAACAGGCGGCGGCGGTGATGGGCTGCCCGTTGAACACGCTGCGCTCGCGCATCGTCCGCGCCCGCGCCGCGCTGAAGGAACGACTGCTGGCCCTGGAGGTCACCTTATGAATGAAGACGACGAAGCCCGCCTGGCGAAGGCCGCGATGAAGTCCCTGATCGCCCCCGCCCCGGAAAGCCTGAAGGCCGATCTCAAGCGCATGGCCCGCGGCCGTAAGCGGGCGCCTTCGATCTGGGACGGCCTGCGCGAGGCGCTTTCGGGCGGGGCCTGGGCCTACGGAGCCGGAGCCGCGTTCGCCGCGGCCGCGATCGGGGTCTTCATCCTGCGCGCCGTTCCCGGCCGGGAGGCCCCGGCGGACATCGCGGAGCATCCGGCCCCGCGCGTCGAGGCCGCCGCCCCGCAGGCTTTGGCCGATCTTTGGTCGGACGACGACGGAGAAGACAATGACGAGATTTAAGCTCGCCGTTTTGCTCGCGCTGGCGGCCGTTCCCCTTCAGGCCAAGCCGCGCGCGCCGCGTCCCGCCGCCGAGGAGCTCGTTTTGAAGATGCTCGCCGGTCCGGCGACGGGCTACGCCGCCGTGGAGCGGGTGCAGGTTTTTCTTCCGGGCAAGAAGCCGAAGGCCCTAAAGGTCAATGTCACGGCCCTTCCCGGCGGAGCCATTCGCCGCGAGGTTCTCCCCGCGAGGAAGAAGGCGGCGCCGCTCGTGCAGGTGCGCG
>JAQTNG010000392.1 GCA_028714015.1 Elusimicrobiota bacterium
GGCCGCCCCGGCCCAGGCCAAGACGGCGCCGCCTTCAAAGGCGACGCCGCCGGCCAAGGCGAAGGCTCCCGCGAAAAAGAAGGCCTCCTCGAAAAAGAAGGCCCCCTCGAAGGCGAAGGCTCCCTCCAAAGGGAAGCGTAAATGAGCGTCCCCGCGGCCGTCCAAATTCCCGTCCTCGATCCCGTCAAAACGGGACCCTTTCGTTTCCGTAAGGTGTCCGGCAAGATGCTGGTCACCAACGATCTGGGACGCCACCAGCTTCTGGATGACGCGCAGTTCCGGCAATTCGTCACCGGCGAGCTCAAGCCCGGCGATCCCGTGTACGAGAAGCTCAAGGTCGACGGTTTCATCCGCGACCAGATGGATTTCGACGCGATGGCCGCCGTGTGGGCGCGGCGCAATAAGTTCCTGTGGCAAGGCCCGACCCTTCACGTGATCGTGACGACTCTTCGCTGCAACCACCGCTGCCTCTACTGCCACGCCAGCGCGCTCGGCATGGCCGATGCCTCCACCGACATGACCGAGGAGACGGCGCGCAAGGTCGTCGACCGCATCTTCGAAAGCCCCAGCTCCGCGATCACCATCGAATTCCAGGGCGGCGAGCCCTTGGCGAACTGGCCCGTCGTCAAGTTCATCGTCGAGTACGCGACCGAGAAGAACAAGACCGCCGGCAAGAGCCTCTGGCTGAACCTCGTCACGAACCTGAGCCTCATGGACGACGAGAAGATGAAGTGGCTCCTGGCCCGGGACGTCAACTTCTGCACGTCCATCGACGGGCCGGCCGCCCTCCACGACCGCAACCGGCCGTGGAGCACCGGGGCCAGCCACGCCGAGGCGACGAAGTGGTTCAAGAAGATCGACAAGAAGACGCGCGCCAAGATGTTCCGCATCGACGCGCTTCTGACGGTCACGCGCCTGTCCCTGAATCAGCCTCGCGAGATCGTGGATGAATACGCCTCTCTCGGCGCGCGCGGCGTGTTTCTGCGTCCGCTGAATCCCTACGGCATGGCCGTGGCCACCTGGAACAAGATCGGCTACGGGCCGGAGGAGTTCCTCGCCTTCTACGCGAAGGCCCTCGACCGGGTCCTCGAGATCAATAGGGAGCGGACCCTGCGCCGGCCGTTCTTCGAGCAGACGGCGCGCCTGTACCTGGCCAAGATCCTGACCGACGACGATCCCAACTACCTCGATCTGCGCTCTCCCTGCGGCGCGGGCATCGGGCAGATGGCCTACAACTTCGACGGATCGGTGTTCACGTGCGACGAGGGCCGCATGCTCAATCGCATGGGCGACGACACCTTCCTCATCGGCAAGGCCGGCGAGGGCACCTATGCCGAGTCGGCCGGTCATCCCGTCGTGCGGGCGCTGGCGGTCGCCTCCAACCTCGACAATCAGATCGAGTGCTCGAAGTGCGCCTACAAGCCTTATTGCGGCATCTGCCCCGTCCAGTGCTACAAGGAGCAGGGGGACATCACGGGGCGCATGCCGACGAACTCGCGCTGCAAGATCAGCATGGGCGTGCTCGACATACTGTTCGATCGTCTTCAGGACAAGCGCAACGAGGAAATCTTCCGTTCGTGGCTGAAAGTAAGGAAGGGAGAAAGTGAAAAGGTCGCCGCGCTGTATCAGCGAGGCTGAGAGGATTCCCCAATGGAAGACAAGGATAAGAAGAAGGAAGCCGCCGACGCGGAAATCATGCCCCGCGTCGCCAAGGATCTCTCCCGCTTCCTGACCAGCGAAGAGGGGAAGATCCTCAAGAAGGACGTGGTCAAGGCGGCGGCGGTCCTGGGCATCATCGGGGCGGCCATCATGCGGGCGGAGGACCTGCTCGCGCAGTCCGCCCACACCAACGCGATCCACAACTCCGGCGGAGGCTCCTCGCACTCCAGCCACAGCTCGCACGCCAGCCACGCGTCGCACGGCAGCCACGGCTCGCACGGCAGCCACGGCTCGCACGGCAGCCACGGCTCGCACGGCAGCCACGGCTCGCACGGCAGCCACGGCTCGCACGGCAGCCACGGCTCGCACGGCAGCCACGGCTCGCATGGCAGCCACGGCTCGCACGGGAGCCACGGCTCGCACGGGAGCCACGGTTCCCACGGGAGCCACGGTTCGCATGGTTCTCATGCCTCTCACGGCTCTCACGGCTCGCACGGTTCACACGGTTCTCACGGCAGCCATGGCAGCCACGGACAATGGTGAGGCCCTCCGCCGTCGGCGCGCCGGGCTGATACGCCTGGCCCGGACCGCCGCGAAGGCGGTCCGAGACGCGGGAGATTCTCCCGCCCGCGTCCGCGTTCTCGTCGTGCCTTCCGCGACGGCGGTCTCCTGCGTCTGGCGGACCCTTCCCGGCGGCGGGCGGGCCCTCGCTCTCTGCGCGCCCGAGGCTCTTCTCGGCGCCGAGGCGGGCCCGGCGGTCGCGGCCGCGTTGGCCCGCGCCGCGGACGGTCCCGCCTATCCCGCCTTTAAAGGCGCGGCGCGCGGAAAGGTCCTCCTCTTCCGGAGCCTGCTCGAGGCGCCGGGCAAGGAAGGCGCGGAGCGCCTCAACCAGGGGACGTTCTATCTCGCCTCGGCCCTTCGCGCGGCCGGAGCGGAGGTCGTCCTCTCCGACGCCAAGGTCTCCCGCTTCGCGCGCGACAAGGGGGAGCGCGAGGAGCTCTCCCGCGTTCTCAAGGCGAATCCGGACATCACCTTGGTCGCGCTGAGCCTTTACGACGCCTATTTCGAGGAAGCCGCGGCTCTCGTGAGCTTCATTCGCGAACGCACGCGGGCGCGGATCGCGATCGGGGCCCTCATGCCCACCCGCGACCCGGAGGCCGCCCTCGTTCATTTGCCCGGCGTCGATTTCGTCGGCCGGGGAGCCGGCGAGGAGCTTCTGCCGAGGCTGGCCGCGCTGGCCGGCCCCTTCGACGCGGCCGCCGAAGGCGCGCTGCTCGCCTTGAACGGCGCGCTGGCCGTCGACGGCGACCGCGCGGCCTATTGGGCCGGCGCCGAGGAGGTCCAGCGCGTCCCCGATCTCGACGCCGCGCCTCTCGACTTCTCGTTCCTCGAACGCCGCGACGCCGAGTCCGGGCCGGCGTTCTGCCTCTCCCGGGGCTGCGGGAGCGCCTGCCACTTCTGCACCTCCCCGGATCAAGGGCGCTTTCACGGCAAGAGCGCCGCCGAGGTCGGGCGCGTGCTGGCCGGGTACGGGCGCCGGCTCAAGGAGCTGTACGGGTCCTGGAGCGCCGCTCCGGCGGAGGCCTTCGGGATCGGATTCTACGACGACGACTTCCTGGCCGACGCGCCGCGGGCGCTGGCCGTCCTCGAGGTCGTGCGCCGTTCGCCCTTTCACCTGCGCTTTCTGCAGGCGAGCATACGCGCCTTCTTCCGGCGCGGCAAGGACGGCGCGCTGAACGGCCTCGACGAGGGTCTTCTCGACGCGCTTGCTCCGGAGCTCTTCGCGCCGAAGCTCGGGCGAGGCGGACCCTCACGGGATCCCCAGCTCTACCTGGGCACCGAGAGCTTCTGCGACGCGGAACTCTCCCGCCTGGGCAAAGGCTACGGCGCGGCCGAGGTGGAGGCCGCGGTCCGAG
>JAQTNG010000393.1 GCA_028714015.1 Elusimicrobiota bacterium
CGGGCGCGTCGTCGCCAGCGGCACCTATTACGCGATCCTCGAGGGCGCGGGCTCGCGCAAGGTTCGGCGCGTGGTGGTGATCCGGTGAGGCTCCTCCCGCTCGCCGCCGTCCTGCTGCCTCTCCTCTCGGCGCCGGCGTTTGCCGCGTTCCAGACCGACGCGGGCGTCAACGCCGCCCAATTCCTGAAGATCGGCGCGGGCGCGCGCTCTCTCGGCATGGGCGAGGCGCTGACGGCGAGCGCCGAGGGCCCCGAGGCCATGTACTGGAACCCCGGGGGCCTCGCCGCGGCGCGCGGTCTCGAGCTGGCCTACACGCGCGCGGAGCTTCCGGCCTCGGTGCACCACGACTACGCCGCGCTGGCCTTGCCCGTCAACTGGGCCGGCGGCGTGTTCGGGATCGCTTTCACGCGCCTGTCCCAGGGCGCGATCGATCAGATCGACAACGTGGGAGTGCGCCAAGGCTCGTTCGCCCCCCATTCCGAGGCCGTCTCGTTCGGCTATGCGCGCTCGTTCATCGAGGAGGACGCCCTCACCAAGGACCGCGGCTACTTCCGCGACTCGTGGAACCTGCCCGGCGCCGCCCGGCGGTTCGAGGACGACGACGAACGGGAGCCGTGGACCGGCTCCTTTCGCGCCGGCGGGGCGATCAAGGTCGTCAGCGAGACCCTCGGCACGCGCACGGCGACGACCGCTTCCGCGGACGGAGGCGTGATCTATCGGCCGTCGACCCGGCCCGCGCTGGCGCTGGCCTGGGCCTTTCGCAACGCCGGCGGGCGCCTGCGCTACATCCGCGAGTCGGAGCCTCTGCCGTTCGAGTTCTCGCTGGCCGCCGCGCACGACTGGGAGCCCGAGCGAGGCCACGTCGTGACGGCGCTCGAGGCCGTCGTCCCCCTGCACGCGCGCCCGTACGGCAAGCTGGGCGCGGAATGGGAGCACGGGGTGTCGAAGGGCGTGCACGCGATCGGCCGCGTCGGCTTTCAGGGGCGCTCCGCGCCTGATCTCGGCTTCCTGTCCGGACTCACCGTCGGCGCGGGATGCCGGATCGGCGGCTTCTCCTTCGACCTCGCGTTCCAGCCCCTCGGCGACCTGGGCGAGGCGTTCCGCCTGAGCCTCGGCTGGAAATTCGGCCGCAAGAACCTTTAACCGCTAGGACGCCTTGGCGAGCTTGCTCCTGGTCTTGGCGCCGGCCTTGATGCGCGCGATGGATTCGGTCGCGTAGACGCGGATGCGCGGGTTGCCGGCGGACTTCGCCGCCTTCTCGAGCTGGGGCAAGGCCCGCTCGTCGTTCGTGCGGCCGAGCGCGGCGCAGGCGACGAGGCTGATGCGCTCGTCGGGCTCGGACAGCAGCCCCAGCAGGGCGGGCACGGCGTCGGGCGTGACGGAGGAATACTCGGCCAGCGCGCGGATCGCGGCGATCCTCACGCCGAAGCGGCGGGGAGGCCGGACGATCGCGAGCAGCTTCTTGGCGACGCCCGGGTCGCGGGACGCGGCGAGGGCCGCCACGGCCGCGGCGGCGACGCCGTCGCGGTAGGTCACCACCTTCAGGTTCGCCTCGATGACGGCTCGGTGCCCCTTGTAGTCGAGTTGGCCCAAGGCGCGGGTGGCCTCGGCTCGGACAAGCAGGCTTTTTGCGGACCGCGCGAGCGGCGCCAGGACGCGGGCGTCGGCGGATGTTCCCCGGCGGCCGAGCTGCTCGACGACCACGCGCAGGACCTTCGGATGCTTGATCGATTTGAGCAGGCGTCTGAGCGCCGCGACGGCGCCATGGCCGTGGACGGCGCCAAGCGCGGCGACGATCTCGGCCGCGGCCCCCCAGAATTTTTCGCGTTTCGCGGACGCCTCGAGCGCGGCGACGGCATGCTCCCCGCCCCACGCGGCGACGGCGGACGCGGCCTGGGCGCGCGAGGTCGCGTTCTTGCCGGCGCGCAGCTGGCGAAGCCAGTGCGACTGCGGCTTCTTGAACTTGATGCTGGCCAATAATTCGAGGTCGGGATCGAACTCGACGTCGAGCGGCTCGCCGGGCAAAGTCCAGACGAAGCGGTGCTCCTTCGACCCGATCTTCTCGGTGAAGTCGCGCGACCATCCGCGGCCGGTCACCCGGATGTTCGCCGCGAACTTGTAGGCGGGCGCGGAATCCGAGACCTCCTGCGTCTGGGTGAGGTGGAGCTCCCCTCTTCGGGTCCTGCGGTCCCACGACCAGCGCAGGCGCAGCGCGGGATGCCCGCCGCGGTACACCCACTGATCGAAAAAATTCTGGAGGTTGCGTCCGGTCGCGTCCTCGAAAGCGGCGACGAGGTCCTGCGTTTCGGCGCTGCCGTCCTTGTGCCTGCGCAGCCAATGCCCGACGCCCTTCCAGAACAGCGCGTCGCCCAGCTCGAGGTGGAGCATGCGCAGAATCCAGCAGCCCTTCTCGTACAGGTGGCGGTCGAAGATCGTCCACGGATCGGTGTAGGTGCGGCACACGATCGGGCGGCGGTAGCGGCCCGAGTCCTCGTCGAGATAGACCCTGCGATTCTGAAGGAGCTCGTAGAGCGCCTCGTCATGGCCGCGGTCGGCCTCGAGAAACACCACCTCGGAGTAGGTCGCGAAGCCCTCGTTGAGCCAGGCGTGCGGCCACTCGGAGCAGGTGACGAGGTCTCCGAACCACTGATGGGCGAGCTCGTGGGCGACCAAGGTGTCGAGATCGTGGTCGAGGAACGCCTGCTTGTCGATGAGGCACGCGTCGGTCTGCGTCGTGGCGGTCGTGTGCTCCATGCCGCCCGGATACTCGGCAACGGCGACCTGGGCGTACCGGGCATACGGGTAGCGCACGCCGGTCTTCTCGGAAAAGATCTTCATCGCGGCGGCGGTCCTGCCGAAGCCGCGCTTGGCGTCCGCCTCGCGCCCCTTCTCGCAGTAGTAGACGATCGGGATGCCGTCCCATTCCTCGACGACCTCGGCGAAACGCGCGACGGCCAAGGTGATCAGGTAGATCGAGTGCGGCCGGTCCATCTTCCAGTGCCAGACGTGCTTCGCGCCGCTCTTCGCCTCGTCGACCAGCACCCCGTTGGAAACCGCGCGAAAGCCCGCGGGCACGGTCGCGCGGACCTCGGAGGTCGCCTTCTCTCCGGGGGTGTCGTGGCACGGGAACCAGCGCCGCGCGTCCTCCGGCTGGCTCTGGCTCCACATCTGCACGGGATTCTTGACGAAGTGAATACCGGCCTCCGGGTTCTCGACGTAATAGCGCACTTCGACGTCGTGCGCTTCGTCTTCGACGAGGGCCTTGGGGGCCGTGACGACGAGCTTCTTATCGGCGTTCTTGAAGCGGACGGGCTTCCCGTCGAAAAGAACCTTCGATATCTTCAGGCCGATCGCGTCGAACGATAAGGATCGAAGCCCGGCGCGGCGCGCTTTGACGGTCGTACGGCAGAAGCCCGTCAGACGCCGCTTGTTCAGGTCGACGCTCAGATCAAGATGGATGTGGCAGGTGTCAAAAGGCCGGTCGGGCGCGTAAACCGGCGGCACGCCCAGGAGGGCGGCCTGCACGCCCGGACCGGAGCCCCCGGCTTCGACCTTG
>JAQTNG010000394.1:0-550 GCA_028714015.1 Elusimicrobiota bacterium
GGCTTACAGCATGGCACCGTCGGGGGCATGAAGACCCAGGGCGCTGACGGCGTGAGGCCCGCTCGAATGAGGGCCGAAAGCCCCTGTTAATTTCCGAGGACTTCGAGCTGAAGGCGCCGGTTGAGGGCCTCGGCGCGCTCTTTGATGACGTCGAGCTCGGTCTCGAGGGTGTGGTCCAGCCAGCGGCGGACCAGGGGGCGCAGCGGCTTGAGGAAGAAGGGCAGCTCGTACTCCTCGTCGTGCTCGAGCATCGTGCCGCCGTTGACCGGACGGATCAGCATGCGGCATTCCATCCGCTTGAGCGGGCCGGAAATCATCACGCCGTGGTAGCCGCCGTCGGGAGCGAACTCGAAGCTGAAGGTTCCGTGCCACGGCATCCCGAAGAAGTGGCCGCTCGCCTCGGCCGATTCGCCGGCGGCGGAGATCGCGATGGTGTCGACCTTCGGCTCGTAGTGAGCGATCTCGCCGAGGTCGCGGAGGTAGCTGCGGACCGACTCGTAAGGGGCGCTGATCAAAATACGGCGGGTGACGTTCAACATTTTTTTGGGGG
>JAQTNG010000394.1:560-3555 GCA_028714015.1 Elusimicrobiota bacterium
TTCGCCCCCATCAGTAGGGAAGGGACAGCCCGCATATTTTGGGGGAAATTAAATTAGCGGGCGAAGGGAATCGAACCCTCGTCTGATCCTTGGCAAGGACCCGTTCTACCATTGAACCACGCCCGCGGTTCACAAGCATCTTAGCAAGAATTGATAGAATCGGCAAGGTGACCATCCCCGAAGCCGACTCCGAGACGCTCGCGCGAGTGCTGCAGTTCGCGATCTCCCCCGCCGTGCTCGTCTCGGCCGTGGGGCTGCTCCTCCTCTCCGCGACGAATCGCCTGGGGCGATCGGTCGACCGCTGCCGCGCGCTCGGCCGCGAGCTCGACAACCCCGCCGCCAAAAATCGCGCCCAGCTCGACGAGCAGCTCGTCATCACGCTGAAGCGCGCCCACTGGCTCCAGCACTGCATCACCTGGTTCGGCGCGAGCCTGTTCCTGTCGTGCCTGATGGTCTTCCTGCTCTTCCTGAAGATCCTGGCGGGGTGGCCCGTCGGAAGCCTGGTGGTGGCCGCGTTCGCGCTCGACGTGCTCGCGCTGATGTCCGGGGTCGCCTGCTTCCTGCTCGATCTGTCGCTGGGGCTGAGCGCGCTCGACATCGAGCTCGCCCCGCACCTGAAGACGCCTTAGGAGGGCTTCGAGGTGGGGGGCGGCGCCGAGGCCTGAGATACCGGGAAGTGCTGCTGGAGGGAGGCGGCCTCGTCCTCGACCATGCGCCGGTTCTCCTCGTCGCGCGCCTCGAGGATCTCGGGCAGCTTCTCGACGAGGACGGCGACGACCTTGGGGTCGAATTGCTTTCCGGCGCGCTCCGAGATGTACTTGACCGCGTCCTCGACGGTCCATTCGCCCTTGTACACGCGCTTCGACGACAGCGCGTCGAAGACGTCGGCGACGGTGACGATGCGCGCCTCGAGCGAGATCGCCTCGCCCTTGAGCGCGTACGGATAGCCGGTGCCGTCCCAGAACTCATGGTGGCCGACGGCGATCTTGGAGGCCAGGCGCAGGAGGCGGCTCTCGGCGTTGGCCAGCATCTTCGCGCCGTAGACCGTGTGCTTCTTCATCTCCTCGAACTCCTCCGGCGTGAGCTTCGCCGGCTTGCGGAGAATCGAGTCGGGAATCGCGACCTTGCCGATGTCGTGCAGCGGCGCGGCGTAGCGGATGTCCTCGGCCTCGAGGAAGGAGAGGCCCATGCCCTGCGCGAGGATGCCGGAGAAGCGGCTCATGCGGCGCAGATGGCGCCCGGTGTCCTCCTGGTCGCGGTATTCGGCCACGAGCGCCATGCGGTAGATGGTCTCGAGGTGCGAGCGGCGCAGATCGTCGTAGAGCGTCGCGTTCTCGATGAAGGTGGCGGCCATGGTGGCGAGTATGCGCAGCAGGCCCTCGTCCTCTTCTGTAAACGAACCTTTAGCCTTGTTCAAGACCTCGAAGACGCCGAGCGCCTTGCCGTCGCGGCCGCGCAGGGGCACGGCGAGCACGGTGCGCGTCTGGTAGCCGGTGATGCGGTCGAGATCCTGCGCGAAGCGGGTGTCCTTGTAGGCGTCGCGGATGTTGACCGCCGATCCCGTGCGCGCGACGAAGCCCGCGATGCCCTGGCCGATCGGGATGCGCAGGACCTTCTCCTCCATGCCCAGCGCGATCTTCGTCCACAGCTCGCCCTTGTAGAAGTCCACGAGGAACACCGAGCAGCGGTCGGCGGAGAGGATGTTGCGCACCTCCTCGGCGATGATGCCGAGAAGGGTGTCGAGGCTCGTCTCGGCGGCGACCATGCGGCCGAACCGGGCCAGGAGGGACTGACGCTGCTCCAGCTCTTGTCTACGCCCCATGGTTTTTTCGAAGGGCCCCGGCGACGAACTCGGAGAGGTGGAGCACCTTCGCGTCAGGATAGTATTTACGAAAACCACGGGCAAGCTGGATAAGACAAGAAGTGGAGCTCGTCAGAACGACCCCCGCCTGGACGGCCGCCACATTCCCGACTTTTTTCTTGAGAAGGTCGTCGGACAGGTCTTCGTGCACGAAGCCGAAGGCTCCCGCCCCCCCGCAGCAGGCGTCCGCGCCGGCCATTTCACAGTACGAGCCGCCCGCCGCCTTTTTGGCGGCAAGCCGCGGCTGGCCCTTGATGCCTTGGGGATTGATCGCGCGGCAGGAATCGTGATAAGTCGTTTCCACGCCCTCCGCGACAGCGGAGGGCAATGTGTCGGCATGCTCGCCGTAAAGCTCGACCGCGTCGCGCACGCGCGCCGCGAAAGCGGCCGCGCGCACGCGCCATTTCTCATCCTCAGGCTTAAGGAAGAGCTGAGGATAGGTCTTCATATGAGCGACGCACGAGGAGCAGTCCCCGACTATCTGTTCCGTGCCGTTCTTCTCCGCATGCTCGATATTTTTCTTGGCCAGCTCCCGGGCGTCGTCGAGTTCCCCGTAGTTGTACGCCAAAAGCCCGCAGCAGGGGTTGTTCAGATACGCCCCTTTGCCTTTCAGCTCGTCCAAAGCGGACATCGTCGCCGTTCCGACTCTCGGAAAGAGATAGCGCGGCCCGCAGGCCGCGAAGTAGCGGTACGCCGGGTTCTCCGGATTTACCCGCTTTTTGGTCAGGTCGTCGAGATTCCAAAGAGGAGCCTCGTCGGTGTGCTCGTCCATCGACGCCAGGACGGGCAAACCCACGGCGCGCAAAAGAGGCCGGCCCAGCTTCGACAGGCCCGTCTTTTTCAATAAGAACCCGATCTTCAGCAGAACGGCAAAGGATCGAGGACTCGTTATCATGATCCGGCATACTTTCTTCACGAGCCAATGCGTTTCACCGCGCAGCATCCGGCGGCCTTCAAGAACGATATCAGCGACGGGAACCTTCGCGTAGCACGCGGTCGTGCATGCGCCGCACGCCAAACACGTGGATAACGCCTCCATCGCGGAGGACTTATCATCAAGCTTCCCTTCAATCATCAGCCGTACGATTTGATTCCTGCCCCTTGGCGACTTCGACTCGTCGCCGGAGATCGGAA
>JAQTNG010000395.1 GCA_028714015.1 Elusimicrobiota bacterium
ACGTCGAGGTGCCGCAGCTCAAGGAGATCATCCGTTCGGTCCTTGCCGGCTTCGGCCCCTGCTACCTCGAGGTCTCGGCCGAGCACGGCCGCTGGTATTCGCTCTGGATAAGGCCGTATAAGACGAACCATAACGACATCGACGGCGCGGTTCTGTCCATGATCGACATCACCGAGAAGAAGAGCGGCGTCCGGCAGCTCGAGGCGGCCCGGGACTACGCGGAGGCGATCGTCGACACGGTCAACGACCCCCTGCTCATCTTGAACCGTCATCTCAAGGTCGTGCGCGCGAGCCGCTCGTACTACAGCGTGTTCAACGCCGCTCCCGCCGACGTGGAGGGCCGGTCCATTTACGAGCTGGGCAAGGGGCGCTGGAACGTGTCGCCTCTGCGCAAGCACCTGTCCGCGCTGGCGGCCGCCAAGACGCCCTTCTCGAACCTGGAGCTGGATTTCACCGGGCCCAAGCTCGAGGTCAGGACGATGGCGATCAGCGGGCGCGTCGTTCCGCATGAGAGCGACAGCGGGATCAGCATCGTTCTGGCCATCGAGGACGTGAGCCTGCGCAAGCAGGCGGCGGAGGCGGCGGCCCTGCGCAAGAGCGAGTCGCGCCAGCGCGACTTCGTCGCCAACGTCTCCCACGAGCTGCTGACCCCCATCACGGCGATCAAGGGCTACGCGGAATCGCTCGTCGGCGGCGCCCTCGAAGTCCCCGAACAGCGGGTCAAGTTCACGCAGATCATCGAGAAGCACGCCGACCGGCTGTCCCAGCTCGTCGAGGACCTGCTGCAGCTGTCCTCGCACGACGAGGGCCGGGCCCGGTCCACGGCCGAGCGCGTGTCCCTGCGCTCGAACATCGAGAAGCTGGTGCGCAGCCTGGCCCCGGTGAGCCGCAAGCGCGCCGTGTCGATCACCGTGCGCATGTCGAAGGGCATACGGGTCGCGATGAACCGCGCCGAGCTGGCCCAGGTGATGCAGAATCTCTGCGAGAACGCGATCAAGTACAATCGCCGCAACGGCCGCGTCTACATCCAGGCGCGCGAAGTCGGTCGCAGGGCGGTCGTGTCGGTCCGGGACACCGGGATCGGCATCCCCAAAGAGGACCTGCCGCGCATATTCGACCGGTTCCATCGCGCCGAGAACGCGCGGCGCAATACCGCGCGAGGCACGGGGCTCGGCCTCTCCATCGTCCGCTCCATCCTCACCAACCGCGGCTGCCGCGTGTGGGCGGAAAGCGACCTGGGCAAGGGGTCGATCATCTTCTTCACCCTTCCCCTGGTCGAGAAGCCCCGCCGCCGCGCCCTGGCCGCGGCCCGTCACCTCAGCGCCTCATAAAAGTGACGGCGTCGCAGTAGGCTTATCCGGCTCCGCCGTCTATACTCCTTGTGACGGCGACAGGAGCGTCATGACGCCAAAAATATTGGTCGTTGACGACGACGACGAAACCCGCCGGGTTTTGCGCTGCGTCCTCGCGCCGGTCGCCGAAGTCCTCGAGGCGGCCGGCGGAGCGGAGGCCCTGCGCCTGATCACGGCCGAGAAACCGCAGCTGGTGCTGCTCGACGTCGTGATGCCGGTGATGGGGGGGCTTGACGTGCTGGAGTCGGGGCTGAAGCTCGCCCCGAGCTTGATCGTCGTGATGCTGTCCGGCCAATCCGACATCGCCATCGCCAAGGACGCCCTCGATAAGGGGTCCCGGGCCTACATCACGAAGCCCATCGACCCGAGGCTCCTGCGCGAGGTCATCGAAGATCTCCTGGGGCTCGGCGAGCGGGAAGGCGACGCCGCGCAGAAGAAGCCGTGGCGCGTGGTGGGTTGAGAGCCGTTACCGCGCTTCGACGCGGGGCGGACCATTCTGCGACGGCTTCATGCGGGTCCCGCGCCGAATGACGCAGCGCTGAAAGTCTATTTTGAAATAGCTGATCACTTCGTCCCGAGGCTCGGGGCGCGCGAGCGCCTCGATGACGGCGGAGTTTGCGGCGTCTTTCTCGGGGCTGTTCATGGGAGCGGGCGTGGTTCAATTTTACGACGCCGCCGCCGCGGTTCCTATTGAGGACGGGTGACAGTATTGAACCGGGAGCGTGACGCGCCGGATGCCGTCACAAAACGGGGCCAACATCTCGACAATTCGTCCATCGATCGCGCGGCTTAATCTTCGTACGGTAGCGGCTAAGATGGCATTCCAATCGAGAAAGCCGGATATTCCCGGGAACGCGCCGATCGTGGCGATCTGCCGCACGCGCCAGGAAGCGGTCCATGCGGCCACGCAGCTCCATCTGGCCGGCTTCGACCTGCGGGACCTATCGATCGTCGCGAACGACTATCCGTCCCCCGAGGCCGCGGCCAAAATCAAGCGCTGGCCCGCCCTTCGCCCGGCCTGGGTCACGGTCGGCTGCTTGAACGCGATCGGCGCCGGCCTCGACAGCCTGCGCCTGCCCACGGACGCGCTCGACCGCTGCAAAACCGCCCTGGCCGCGAACAGGATCCTCGTCGTCGCGCGGGGAACGCGGGAGGAGATCATCCGCGCGCGGCGGGCCTGGCGCGGGTGGGAGCTCACCCGCGCCGGGCTATAGCGGGAAAATCGCGCGCGTACAACGGCAGGCGCCCGGCATCCCGGAAGCGGCGGCGGATGCGCTCCACCTCGCGGCGGTTCTTGACCAGGGCGCGCACGCATTCGCGGTCGAGGCGCGTGCGGCCGAGCTTCTCGAGCGCGGCGAAGGCCTCGTCCAGGCTCCAGGCGTCCTTGTAGGGCCGCGCGCTCGTCAGCGCGTCGAAGATGTCGGCCACGGCGGCGATCCGGGCTTCGAGCGAGATGCGCCGGCCTTTCATGCCTCCGGGATAGCCGGAGCCGTCCAGGACCTCGTGATGGCGCTCGGCGATCTGCCTCAAGGCGTTCGCCTGCGCCGGGGACGCCGAGCCGAAACGGCGCAGTATGGCGTCGACGATGAGGCGGCCCTTCGTGGTGTGGGTCTTCATGAGGCGGCGTTCGGGTCCCGTGAGGGGGCCCGGCTTGAGCAGCACCCGGTCGGGTATGCCGATCTTTCCGACGTCATGGAGCGGCGCGAAGTCCTCGATGTATTGAATCCGCTCGTCGTCGAGCTTGCGTCGCCCCGACCGCGACAGCTCCTGGGCGATCATCCGGCTGTAGCGCGCCATCCGCTCCAGGTGGTTGCCGGTCTCGGGATCGCGGACATGGACCATGCCGCTCGCCGTTTTGAGGGCCGAGAGCAGCAGCCCCGCCGAGCGGAGCGGCGCCGTGGCCACGTCCGCGGCCAGGTGGGCGAAGACCTCGAGAAGGGGGAGGTCCGCGGGCGCGAAGGCGTTCCTGCGCCGCGAGTTGAAGAAGACGAACCCCCGCACGCGGTCTTCGACGATGAGCGGAAAGGCGGCGCCGGACTTGTAGCCGCCGGCCCGGATGGCCCGGGTATGGGCGTGCTTCCCCTTCGCGAAGAGGTCCATGTCGTTGACGACGCGTATGCTCCGGCTGCGGTAAACGCGCCGCAGGGAAGGGGCCTGGTCGAGTCTCGACTCGTAGAGCGCCAGCGGAGTCGGGCGGT
>JAQTNG010000396.1 GCA_028714015.1 Elusimicrobiota bacterium
GATCACCGGCGCGGTTCTCACGTTGTCCAGCGTCTTTATTTTCGTCCTCTAGACTCGATCTCTCGGCGCATCTGGCCTTCCAGATCGTCCATCTCCTTCATCTCGGCCTCGAGCACGTCGTCGATCCGGTAAGGCGTCTGGGGCGTCACGACGAGGGGCTTGGTTTTCGGAGGCGGCGGCAGCGGGACGGGAACCTTGGGAGCCTCGACGACGGGTCCGGTCGACGCGACGGCGGCGACCGGCGCGCCTTCCCCTCCGATCCAGCGGCGGGCGACGGAGGACTTCACGGAGAAGTTGACGCTCGTGATCGTGAGGCCGTCGGCGGCCTTGCGGGCCATCGAGGTGTTCACGCCGATGATGGAGCCCGAGCGGTCGATCAGCGGGCCGCCGGAGTTCCCGCGGTTGATGCTCGCGTCGGTCTGGAAGGCGTCCTTGCCCGCGACGCCGCCGAGGTCCGCGATGACGGTGCTGACCACGCCCTGCGTGAGCGTCCACAGGCCGCCCTGCTCCGGGTGGCCGATCGCGACGACCGGGTCGCCGGGCTCGACGGCGGAGTCGTCTCCGAGCGTGAGCGGGCCCGACTTGAGCCTGGTCTCCGGCTCGAGGATCGCGAGGTCGAGGGCGCGGTCGAAACGCGCGACCTTCGCGACGATGGGGTCCTTGAGATCGCGCTTCGTGTCGCCGACGACATGCTCGGGCTTCTGGTAGACGCGAACGGCCGAGAAGGGCCGGCCGGTCCTGTCGTTGATCACGACATGGGCGTTCGTGAGGATGCGTCCGCCCTCGATGATGCTGCCGGTGCCGAGCTCCCCCGCGCCTTCCTTTTCGGCGGCGAGGATCAGCACCACGGAGGGTGCCGCGCGCTGGTAGATCTCCTTGGCGGACATCGTCTTGGCGGCGGGCGCCGGGGCCGCGGGAGAGAAGAGCGACGCGAGCTTGTCGTAGGCCCGTGCTGCCTCGAGATGGTTTCCCGCGTCGGCGGCGGCGAGCAGGCGGGTGACCTCCTTGTCGGCGTCGGTGGAGAGCTTGCGGCCGCCGCGGACGGCGGCCACGGCCGCGGGGCGGCGGGGCTCAGGCGGCAGCTGCGCTCGGATGTAGGCCCGGAGGTCCTCGGCCCAGCCGGTCTGCTGGAGAAGCTCGGCGTCGGGGCCGGCGGCCTTGGCGTCCGCGTCGATCTCCCGTCCGGCGGCGACGAGCCCCGCCTCGACGGCGCGGCGGCGGCGCGAGGCCGCGAGGCCCTTGAAGGAGACATTCAGGAACGCCGGGCGCTCGAGCTTGGCCCAGCGGGCCTCCGGCTCGGCGTTCTTCGCCATGTCGCGGTAGTCCTCGTCGGACATCGTGAGCACGTTTTCGATCGCGGCGCGCAGGGCGGTTTCGCGGGCGGCGTCGTCGGGCGCGGCGGCGTGAAGCGGCGACAGGGCGGCGACGAGCACGGCGGCGGCGAGAAGGGTAATTTTGATCATATCCCGACAATACCAAAAAAACATTGTCCCCTCCAGGAATCGAACCTGGATTGCCTGCTTAGAAGGCAGGAGCTCTATCCATTGAGCTAAGGGGACCGTAATTAGATTATAGGATAGAGCGACTGCCTTCTAAGTATAAAGAATAGGAAGCCGACCGGTCGTTCCGGTCGGCTTCAGGCAGGAGCTCTATCCATTGAGCTAAGTGAACCGCAGCTCCGGCGGGCGCTTGCTACAATATACGGGCATGACCCCCACGGATATGGACGCACTTCCCAAAGAGTACAAGCGGGTCGAGTCCGTCGACGATCTGCGCGGACTCAGCGGCCACACCATGGCCTTTCATCCCGAGTTCGCCCGCCATTTCATCGACACCCTGGCGATGTACTGCGTGGACGGCAAGTTCCTCACCTATTTCGACCGGGAGGTGATGCATTGGCTGATGGCGCCGTCTCACTCGGCGTTCGGGCTCCCTCAAGACCTCTCGTTCACCGATAAGCTCATCCCCGGCTCGAATTTCAGCGCCGAGACGGAGGTGCCCGGATACGCTCTCAAAGAAGGCCTTGCCTACCATCACTGGCTCGAGGAGGATGTCCTGACCCATCTCTCCAAGGCGCTGAAGACCAAGCGCGTCAAGCCCCTGCGCGCCTATCATGAGAAGTGCGCCTTGGAAGTGACCGTGCGGCCGGGACACATCGACATGTCGCGATGGGAAGAGTACATCGGCTGGAGCCGCGGCACGTTCGGGGCGGACAGCTGGCTGATCGATTTCTCCGACGGCTTCCGTTCGTTCTTCGGGTCCAGCCCCCTGGCCATGCCGCTCTCGTTCTACGTGAAGGACCGCCTCATCGGCGTCTACATCGGAGGCGCGCTGCCGCACCAGTACGAGATGTTCACGCATGTCTGCGACCCGGAGTTCGCGCACTACAGCAAATTCATGATCATGTCGGCGCTCGACTTCGGCGTGAAGAACTACAAGCGGGCCTATACACTCCCCGATTTCTACGATGACGAGGAGATCATGCAGAAGGACTGGAAGACCCTCTGGAAACTGCCCAATAGGGCTTATTTCTGCTACGGCGCCGCGCTCGAGGTCGTCCCCGTCCCCGCCCAGCCCGAAGCCGGCAGCCCGTCCCTGGAACTTACGAAGTAGGAATTTCCAGACCGCAATCCGCCTGAGAGCCGCCGCATTCGACCATCGCAGCTGTAGATCCCGGTGCTGATGCTCGGGAAGGCTGCGCTGTGAGCTCGCAGGCGACGGCCGCGCTTCCGGGGGCGCCCGCGACCGTCACGCGCCCGCTGGCGACGAGCGTGCCTCCCGGCGGAATCTCGCAGGCGCCTTCGGCCGCATCCGCGCGCAGGGCCGGGGAATCCTCCGGCGCGTGAACGAGAACCAGCGGCGCGTCGAGCGTGAGATCCCGGCCGCGGGCGAGAGTCATGCGCCCGCGCCAACGGTCGCGGCGCAGCATCAGGTTCGCGTCGCGCACGCCCGGGCCGAGAGGCTCGCCGGTCACGGCCTCCTCGCCGGGAAACGCGAGGGCGTCGCCTTCGCGCGGGACGGGAGCGCGCGCGCCGGCGCGCTCAAGAGTGAGGCCGGGTCCCGTAAGGCACGCGATGAAGCGGTCGATCCCCGGGAAGGCCGAAAACGCCGCCCGCGACGGCACGTCGGCGATCGAGAGGCGCCAGGTCCAATCGCCGCCGGGCGCGGCGGCGTCGGTCGCGACCTCGAGCGTGGAGCCGAGGCCGTTCTTCCAGGGAACGCGGCGCGAAGCGGCGGGAGGGAGCAGTCTCATGACGCGGTGGCGCAGTCTACCGGATAAATTCGCCGGCCGCCAGCCGTGGTATGATGACGCCCATGAAACTCTCCCTCGTCTTCGTGCTGTTCGCGGCCGTTCCGGCGTTCGCCGCGGTGCCGCCGTCCATATCGGAGCTGATGCCGAGGGGGGCCGCGGCAACGACAGGAAAATGGAGCGCGGTCGGGGACATGACCATGGGCGATTTCCACGCGAATATCCAAGGCATTCCCCCCACCTGCGACATGACCGTGGGCTCGGAGATACGCCTGCACCTGAAGAACGTGACCGGCA
>JAQTNG010000397.1 GCA_028714015.1 Elusimicrobiota bacterium
TTGAAGATCCCGGCCTTCTCGCGGGCGATCGCCTTCAGCGTCTCCCCCAAATAAGCCTGATGGTCGTAATCGATCGACGTCACGATCGCGGCGAGCGGGCGGGGGATCACGTTCGTCGCGTCGAGGCGGCCTCCCAGGCCGGTCTCGAGGACCATCACGGCGCATTTCTTATCGGCGAAATGCTGGAAGGCGATCGAGGTCAGGAGCTCGAAATAGGTCAGCTCCTTCTTCTTGTCGGCGGCGAGCGCGCGCGCCATGAACCGAGAGAACTCCGACTCCGAAATCTCCCGTCCGTCCACGGAGATGCGCTCGCGGACCGACAGCAGATGGGGCGAGATGAAAAGTCCCGTGCTGTAGCCGGCCGCGCTCAGCACCGCGGAGAGGATCGCGCAGGTCGAGCCCTTTCCGTTCGTGCCCGCGACGTGGATGGCGGGCACGGCCAAATGCGGATCGCCCAGCCGAGCCAGATGCGCGCGCACGCGGCCGAGCCCCAGCACGATCTTCGTCTCCTGGCGCTCCTCCAGGACCGCGAGCGCCTCCGCGAAGATCATTTCTGCCGCTCGAGGCGGGCGCCCGCTCCGGAGAGCTTCTGCTCCACCGCCTCGTAGCCGCGGTCGATGTGGTAGACGCGCGCGATCGTCGTCTTGCCCTTGGCGGCGAGCCCGGCGACCAGCAGGGCCGCGCCCGCGCGTATGTCGGAGGCCATGATCGGCGCGCCCGACAGGCGCTCCTGTCCCGCGACGACGGCGGTGCGCCCCGACACGGCGATCTGCGCGCCCATGCGTCCGAGTTCGGCGGCGTGCAGGAATCGATTTTCGAACACGGTCTCCGTCACCTTGGCGAAGCCGGTGCAAAGGGTCATCAGGGCCATCCACGGGGCTTGAAGGTCCGTCGGGAAGCCGGGATAAGGCCTGGTCACGACCGTGACCGCCCTCGGGCGGCGCTCCATCGCGACCTCGATCCAGCCCTTTCCGGTCTTGACCTTCGCCCCGGCCTTCTTGAGCGCCGACAGCACCGCGCCGAGATGCGCGGCCTCGGCGCCGATCAGCTTCACGCGCCCGCGCGCCGCGGCGCAGGCCAGCAAAAAGGTCCCGGCTTCGATCCGGTCGGGGATGACCTTGTGGCGCGCGCCGTGAAGCTTCGTCTTGCCGACGATGGTCACCACCGCCGTTCCGGCGCCGTGGACCGTCGCCCCGAGGCTCTGAAGGAACTTGCCCAGATCCTCCATCTCCGGCTCACGCGCCGCGTTCTTGATCGTCGTCTTCCCCTCGATCGCCGAGGCGGCCATCATGAGGTTCTGCGTGGCGCCCACGCTGGGAAACCTCAGCTTGATGGTCACCGCGTTCAGCTTCGGCGCCGACATGATGATGTCGCCCTGGTCGGCGATGCGGCGCGCGCCCATCGCCTCGAAGCCCTTCAGGTGTATGTCGATCGGCCGCAGGCCGATCGCGCAGCCGCCGGGAATCGGCACGCGCACGAGGCCGAAGCGGGCGAGCAGGGGGCCGGCGGCCAGGACCGAGGCGCGCATCTGCTTGACGATCTCGTACGGCGCCTGGGTCTTCAGCGACCCGGTCGAGAGCACGCGCACGGTCGAGCCCGAGACTTCGACCTTCTTGCCGAGGCTCTCCAGGAGCCGGAAGGTGGTGCGCAGGTCGCGCAAGGTCGCCGGGACGTTCTCAATGACGCAGGGCTCGTCGGTCAGCAAGGTCGCGATCAGGATCGGGAGGGCCGCGTTCTTCGCGCCGCTGACCTTGATCGTTCCGTCGAGGGGCTTTCCGCCTTCGATGACGAGCTTATCCATGGGAATGTGAATTTACCATTTCCTGCATGCTCTGAGGATTTCCTCAACTGCATGCGCGTCGGACCCCTCCGGGTCCGACGGACGGCATAAGGCTCACTCAGGACGGCATGAGCCTAGTCGGGCAAGGCGCCGATCGCGAAGCGCTCGAGGCCCGAGGCGTCCTTCTTGACGACGACGTCCCGAAGGCCCGCCGCGGCGAACAGCTTGGTCACGGCGGGACCCTGCGTCGCGCCGATTTCCATCGCGAGGATGCCCCCGGGCTTGAGCAGCTTCGGGGCCATCGCGGTGATCGCGCGGATCGCGTCGAGCCCGTCCTTGCCGCCGTCGAGCGCCATGCGCGGCTCCTTGAGGACCTCGGGCTCGAGGCCGTCGAGCTCCTTGGTCGGTATGTAGGGCGGGTTGGAGACCATCAGGTCGGCCCAGCCCCGGAGCCCCTGTTTTTCAGAAAACAGGTCTTCCCGGACGAACCGTATGCGGTTGCCGACGTGGTGCGCGATCGCGTTTTTCTGGGCGAGCTCGAGAGCGGAATTCGAGAGGTCGGTCGCGAACACGGTCGCCGAGGGAACGAGCTGGGCCAGCGCGATGGCGATGCAGCCGGTGCCGGTGCCGATCTCGAGTATCTTGGGCGCCTCGACCTTCGACAGCTTGACCAGGCGCTCGCATTCGATGACGAGCTCCTCGGTCTCCGGGCGCGGCACGAGCGAGTCGCGCGTGACCGAAATCCTGATGCCGAGGAAGGGCTGATGCCCGAGGATGTAGGCGATCGGGAAGCGCTTGCCGCGCCACTTGATCCAATCCCAGTACTGGTGCGTCTCCTTGACCGTCAGCTCGCGCGTGCCCTGCGTGACCGCGGTCAGGCGCCCGACGCCGAGCATCTCGGCCATCAGGAACTCCGCGCTGGCCTTGGCCTCGGGCACCTTGCGCCCGTCGAGGTAGTCCTCGGCTTTTTTAAGCCACTCCGAGACGGTCATTTCGATTCCGCCATCAGCAGGCGCCGCTGCTCGTCGCGCAGGGCCGAGAAGACCTGGCCCATGTCGCCCTCCATGACGCCCGCGAGGTTGTGCCACGAGCGCTCGAGGCGGTGGTCGGTGACGCGCGACTGCGGGAAGTTGTAGGTGCGGATCTTCTCGGAGCGGTCGCCGGTGCCGACCTGCGACTTGCGCGTCTCGGCGTTGGACGCGGCGGCCTTGATGCGCTCGGCGTCGGCGAGCATCGCGTACAGGCGCTTCATCGCGCGCTCTCTATTGCGTCCCTGCGAGCGCTCTTCCTGGCACTCGACGATGAACCCCGTGGGGAGGTGGGTGATGCGCACCGCGGTCTCGACCTTGTTGACGTTCTGGCCGCCCGCGCCGCCGGCGCGGTAGGTGTCGACCTTGAGCTCGTCGGGCCGGATGACGATCTCGGCGCTTTCCTCGACCTCGGGCATGACCGCGACCGTGATCGTGGACGTGTGGATGCGCCCCGCGGCCTCGGTGGCGGGCACGCGCTGGACGCGGTGCACGCCGCCCTCGTAGCGCAGCCAGGAATAAACGTTCTTGCCGGAGACGAAGATGACGGCTCCTTTGACGCCCTTGCCGTTGACGGACAGCTCCTGCGTCTCGACTTTCCAGCCCCTGGTCTCGCAGTAGCGCATATACGCCCGGAGAAGCTCTCCCGCGAAAAGACCGGCCTCGTCGCCGCCCGCGCCCGCGCGGATTTCCAGGTAGCAGTTCTTCTCGTCGTTCGGGTCCTTGGG
>JAQTNG010000398.1 GCA_028714015.1 Elusimicrobiota bacterium
CCGACGGTGTAGAAGTCGGACTTCCCGCGCGAGGTCCACTCGTGCCCGCGTTTCGAGCCGGGGATAGGCCGATCCCGGGTGACGTTGATAAAGGACTTGAAGAAGCTGCCGTCGTAGACGCCGCCCGAGCCCTTGGCCGGAAAGTCGATCGCCTCGACCTTGAAGAAGGGCGCGGCGTCGCCCTCGGTAAGCGCCGCCATCGCGGTGCTGGAGGAGAGCGTGGGGATTTCCTCGGCGGCGGGGATCGACGCCTTCGACCGCGCGTAATTCAGAACGACGAGATCGCTGGACTTGCCGGCGTTCTGGAATCGCCTATCGACTCTGCTCATCGCAGCCGCTCCTCGCCGATTATCTCGGCTCCGGGGAATTCTTGATTCAGCTTCGCAAGCGCCGAGCGGTAGTCGCGATGGTATTTCGTCACTGACGCGCTAGTGCGTCGACTGGGACGTTGTGCTGGCGGGGAGGTGTCGGGCTTGGCCCTTTCAACAACCCTTCTCTCGTTTCCCATCACAGCCTCCGGGCAAATAAAAAGGGGCACTAGACCTCCGCCCGGTTTCCCAGGAGGATTTCTAGCGCCCCTCTCTCGAGGTGACGTTTCGAGGCTAGTGCCCCTACAAGCTAGGGCGATCATAAACCCGGCCTCGAATTCGCGCAAGTACCTATGGGCTTGAACATGGATTCGATCGAGACGCCGGTGGGCTCGCCCTCCTCGACGTAGATCGTGACCTTTCCCTTGCGGCCGCCGAGCTTGCGGATGGCGTCGATGCAGGCCTCGGCCTCATCGAGTGCGCGCCGGGTTTTGTCGGTCACTTCGCACTCCTGTAGGGACCCGAGTACCAGTCGTCGAGATAGCCCACGCTCTCGCCCCGCGCCCACTTCCTGAGGTCGCTAAGGAATTCCGCCTGCGGCCGCAGGTGGGGGCGCACCCAGCATAAGCACGAAGGATGCCCGACCGGGATCTCGTCGGCCTTGTAGGGTCCGGCCTTGGCGAGCTCCGGGCACTCGCAGCCCCAGTCCTTGCGCCCGATCGACAGCACCCAGTCATAGAGGCCGTCGCCCCCTGGATTCGCTTCCCCCGACACGACCGAGGCCTCGCGGAGACTGGCGTAGAGCTCGGTACGGACGAGGCGCTGCGCCCTCCAGTCCACGCGGCCGGGGATGCGGCGGGCGAAGGCCGAGGTCCCGCGCTCAAGGCCACCCCACCTCTGGGTCAGGGCGATGAGGCCGTCGGCGGTGTAGATCTGGATGTCCTTCGCGATCTTCACCGGATCCCGGCCCTGGGCGATGCCCGCGGCCACGACCATCTTCATGCGTTCGAGCCAGTCCCCGCGGACGCCGGCCCCGCCCCAGATGCGCTCGCTGAAGGAGTATCCGTCCGACCAGAGCCTGGTCGTCAGCGACTCCACGACGCGCGAGCTCAGGGATGAGACCATGCGCTCGAGGCCGGAACGGGTGATGCCGGCGGCGCCGACGCTGCGGGCGGCGCGGTAGATGTAGTCGGCGTCGATCTCGGGGAAGAGGGAGGCGGTATCGGCGACGACTGCCCGGGCGACGGTCTCGGTGCCCTGGGCGACGGCGTCGGCGGCGGCGCGGAGCCGCTTCTCGACGGCCGCCCAGTGGTCCGCGGTCAGCTTCGACAGGCCTCTTTCGAGGGCATCAGCGACGACGGCCGCGGCCTGGTCGGCGGCGGCGAGGTAGACGTCGGCGAGCTTCGCGCGCGCCCGCGTCCCCATGCGCGCGGCCTCGCGGCGGGCGGCCAGGTAGCGCTCGCGGTAGTCCGAGGGCGAGAGCGGCGTGGAGGCGCGGTCGTTGCCGACGACGTCTAGCACGGCCGCCTCCGCATGGACTCGCGCGCCGGAGGCAGAGGCCCCGTGATCGCCTCGGCCGGCACGTAGCCCGGGCGCCGGGGCGCTAGCTCGCGGCTCTCCCACCGCTCCATGGTCTCGTTCCAAGCTACGGGCGCGAAGTAGGCGATAGGCCGCCCGGCTTCATGGACAACCTTCCCGTCCCTGCCGTAGGTCGGGAGGCCGTCGATCGCCACCGCGACGACCTCGCGCGGGAGTAGGTTGAAGTCGATGTAGTCAGTCCTGCGCTTCGCCCGACGCTCGGCGATACGCTGGAGGATCCGCTTCTCGACCGACCTACTCATCATCGCCCTCACTCTCGCCTTCCTTGGCGGCCGGCTTCTTCGGCTCTTTCCCCTGCGCGTCCTCGAGGCCAGAGAAATAGTCGAGACCAAGGAGCTGCTTGTGCTTGGCCATGGCCTCCATGCCGGCGGCGAATTCCTCGAAGGTGCCGGGCTTGGATTCGGGATAGTTGAGCGTCCACAGCGTATACAACTGCTCAGGCCTCAGCGTCGCCGAGCCTGCGAGGCTGGAGACGGCCTGGGCGAAACCCAGGAAGATCTTCGACTTGACCTCGGCCGAGATCGACTCCAGGTTCTTCCAGCCCATGGTGAAGGGTTTGTAGTTGACGCCGCGGGCTATGGACATAAGGCGGAGACTGGAAGCATAGAGGCGCTCATATGACGGCGCGGTCTCGGCGCGGAGGCTGTCGACGTACTGCACGCCCTTCTGCATCTGGTTGTCGCCGTCGGCGTGATTGCCGGAGAGGCTGATGCCCCAGAAGATCTCGGGCACGCCCGAGCCCTCGATGATCTTCCAGTACTTGCGCTCGAGCGCTTTCTCGTGGGCCGACGTCGCCTCGGACGGCAGGTGCTCGAACGTCGTCTCGTCGTCCTTGCGGTTGAGAATGAAGTCGCAGCCGGCGAGGTCGTAGTTGTAGAGATCGGCGTCGGTCGCGAGCCCATTTTCGCCTCGCCACTTCCCGGGATCGGCTGCGGTCTGTATCTGCTTCGGCAGGAACTTCGTCAGGATCTCGGACACGCGGAAGTCGGTGTCGTGGTAGTCCTTCAGGTCGCGGATGATACGGGAGAGGGCGGGGACGCCCCGGATCTCGCCCTCGTCGGCGTCATGCGCGAAGTCGATCGGCAGCACGCCCGCGACGTTGACGGCGTCGTTATCGTCGACGCCCTCGGGCCGCTGGCCGAGCCACTGCGTGCGCACCCTCGCCGCCTCGAAGCGGCGCTTGCGCTGGACGTTGATGATCTTGTTCTCGCCCGTCGACAGCGCGATCTGCTCGTCCGTCAGCAGGACGCCGGGGCGGCCAGAGCTGATGTCGATGAGGATGTCGGAGACGACGGAGTCGGGGATGCTTTCCCACACGAGATCGTAGGCGCTGGAGTCGAAGCGCGGCCACATCCACGCCGTACCGAGAAGTAGATAGGCGCGATTGAGGCGGTGGATCGATTCCGCCATCTTCTGCGTGATCTCGTTGAGCGCGGCCTGGGTGACGTCGTCGTTCGACGTCGGCGTCGGCAGGCCCATCATGTTCACGGGCGTCGCTATCGGCGTGTAGACGAGGGGGGAGGCGAACTCGAGCCCGCGGTAGTCGCCGCGATAGAGGCCCCGGAGCATGGCCTCGTTGACGGGCATGCCCCCGGTCATGTCGCGGGCCGCGGGCCGG
>JAQTNG010000399.1 GCA_028714015.1 Elusimicrobiota bacterium
AGGTGTCGGACGCCGTGAACTTCGTCGCCGCTGGCCGCGGTATCCACTGGTCCTTGGAGTCGGGCGCGGGGATGAGGTTCTGGAGCAGCGCCATCGTCTTCGGCGCGTCGCCGCCGAGCGAGTAGAAAGAGTCAGCGCAGCTTACGGGGGTGAGCTTGAGGATCGCCACAAGTCAAACGCCCCCCGTCGCCTTCGAGGGGCCGAAGTTCTGCCCCCCACCGCCGAAGTAGCGGCCGTCGAGCACGACTTGCTGCGCCGCGCCCTCCTTGTCCCCCTGGAGGGAGAGCCAGTGGCGGAGGATCGACGGCGCGGAAATCGGGCTCTGCATCCCCGGCGGGCCTTCGCCGAGGTAGGCCGCGGCCTTCTGCACGTTCCCCTTCATGTTCCAAAGCTCGCCGCGCAGCCGCGCGCGGAGGTAGGCTTGGTTCGGGAACCAGGGGACCGTCGTCGAGGTCTCCGGCGACACGATATCCGGCTGCGAGCCGTAGTAGCGGATTTGGAGAGGGATGATCTGCGTCGGCGGCGGGTACACGTAGAGCCAGGGGCCGGGCGGCGAGACATTGTTCACCGACACGTCGGTCGCGAAGCACGTGGGGAAGTTCGCCGCGCCGGGCACGTTGAGCTGGAGGTCCATCTGCGCGAGCGTGATCTGCGTCATCTTGTAGGGGATGGCGCTGATCTCGTAGACCATTTCATCGACGGCGACGCGGAGATAGTTCGACGGCAAGGAGTACGGGCCGACGCCGCCTTGCGGCGCGGACGGCGAGAGATTGACGGTCGCAGTCGAGAGGTTGATGGCAAGGTCATAGTCCTGCGCCAGCTCCGAGAGCATGGCGTTCAGGATGATGCCAGCCTCTTGCGCGAAGCCGGTCGTCGCCGTCGCCTTCGTCTCGATGGCGATCATCTGCTGAGCCGTCATCACTGGTTGCGGCCCCCCGGCCCATGCCGATACTCCGGTGGGCGGTACATGTCGTCCTGGCCGAACATGCGGCGGTCGGAGAGGATTTGCTGCGAGTCGGAGCCGCGGTCGCCCTGCATGTAGAGGTAGCGCCAGAGGATATCCATCGACTGCTGCCGGTACATCGCCGCCAGCTCTTGCTTGCTGTTCAGCGCGTAGAGATCGGCGAGGAGTCGCGCGTTGAGGTAGGCTTGGCAGGGGAACCAGGGGACCTGCGAAGAGGTCTCGGGCGTCACGATGTCGGCGAACCCGGAGTAGTAGCGCACGGGGAGCGTAAGGCTCCCGTTCGCCGGCGGCCAGACATAGAGGTTCGGCGGGGTCAGGGAGATGTCCGTCGTGAAGTTCGTCGGGATCGCCGCCGCCGCGCCCGCCGCGACTTTGTTGTCGAGCTGCTGGAGCGTCATCTTCGTGACGGGGTTCGCGACGCCGCCGCTCGCGATATAGAGGATGTCGCTCGACATGCGAAGGTATAGCGCCGGGAGAGGGTACGGCCCCGTCCCGATGCCCGCGGTCAGATTGACCGTCGTCGTCACGAGGGCGACGCCGAAGTCGAAGGTCTGCGCCAGCTCGCTCAGGATGACATTGAGCATGTACCCGGCTTGGATCGCCATGCCAGGGACCTTGGCCTCTTGCGTCGCCAAGGAAATGATTTGCTGCGAGGTCAAGGCCATGGCGTCACTCGTCTATCTTGTGCTGCCGGTACAGCGCGGTAACGAGGTGCTCCGGGATCGGGCCGGTGTCTTTCGCCGGCGGGGCCTTGTGCTGCTCATAGACCGCCTCGATCAGCCCCGCGGAGATCGGCCCCATGTCGATCGGACCTCCGTCCTGGCCCCCTTGGAGGTAAACCGCCGCGTAGAGGTCGTCGTTGATCGGGCCGGCGTCGGACGGCGAGGGGGCGGGGGCCTGCTCGTAAATGGACTTGAACAGGTCCTCGCCCATGGCGTCACGCTCCAGGTTGCAACTCCGAAAGGATGGTGTCGCGCCGGCCCTTCAGCTTGCTCGACTCGACCTGCACGCGGATAACGGCGGCGGTCGCTTGGTCACGCGCGGACTTGTCGGCGGTCGGGACGCGCTGCACGTCGTTGTACTTGCGGTCGATCGCCTCGACGCTCGAAAGGAGCTGCGCCTCCTGGCGCATATTGTGGTCCAGCTCGTTCTCGATCGCCTCGAGCGAAGCCCAAAGCGCCTGTCGCCGGGACGCATGGCGGATTTTATCGAGGACCGCGTTGAGGCCGTCGAGGCTGATCTCCTGCGGGACGGTCGTCGTGAAGGAGCAGCCTTGGCCGTCGGCAAAGGCGCGCGTGTAGTTCAGGTTCAAGGCAAGCGGGGAAGGTTTCTTCTCGTCGTCGGACATTTACACTCTCGAAAGTTTGTGGCCGGACGATCCGGCGAGGGCGGAGACTTGAGCGGTCGTCGGCGGCATATACGCCTTCATGTGCGCGCCGCCGTTGGACCGCTCGTGCCGCCATGCGTTCTGGACGATTTCGCGGATCGCCGCCGCCGTGTGCGCCGGGACCGTAACGATCTCGCCTTGGTTCATGATGCGGCCGTCGACCATGATGTAATTGGTGTAGCCCGGCACGTCAATCAGGACCTCGACCATCTCGAGCGTGGGCTCGAGCCGGGCCAGCTCCTCCTCTTTGAACTGCTCGAGCAGTTCGCGGGCCTGCGCCTTCTTGCGCTGGTCGGCGACTTCGACGCGGGCCTTCTCGCGAAGGGCCTCGAGTTCGGCCTCAGTAAATTCAGATTGAGAAGGTGCGGGGGCTTTGCGGGCCATGAAATCCTCTGGAGAAGGGCTGCTCCACCTGCCGGAAGAAGTCTCCTCGGGGGCGCGGCGCAGCGGTCAGGGTGTGGACGAGGGAAGCGGCGGCGACGGCGACGATAAGAAAGCCAACCGCCGCCAGGGCGTAGGCCTTATGAGTGGACAAAGGAGCCCCCTTACGCAGAGTGTTCGAAGTTCTTGCCGGAGGCGATCGCGCCGACAGCGACGTTCGGGACGACGAAAGGCCAGCCGGTCGCTGGATCGACATAGAGCCAGTCGCCCTCGGTAAGCTTGATCTGCCCTCGCCCGCTCAAATAGAGTATGCCTTGCGAGACGGTGGGGATCGGCTTGGTCGTAACCGCGCTCTCCGCGTCTACCGCCGCGTAAGTGATAAGCGCGTTAAACGCGGCGAGGTCTTGCTTGTTCATGGCGCTGAACCACTGGATGCAGTTCAGCGAGGAGTTTGCGGGGGTGCCACCGGTTTTCAGCGCCATAGGACTATCCTCACCCGAACGTCATATTAAACTGCGATGACGACTCGATGCGCATCGCAAAGGCGTTATTTTTTAGGAAGGTGCTGTTGTAGAACTTGTATGACACCATCCGAAGCTGGTTCGCCGGATCGGTCTTCTCCGGCCGGTCGAGGTATTCGACCTTGAGGTCGTCGAGCGTGACACAAGCATAGGCGTCCTTGCCGAAGACGTAGGTCGGATAGACCGTGTTACCCGTGGCGACGGGGGCCGGCGGGATACGCGCAACGCCGATGCCGGTCAGCGTGACCGTCTGGCCGGGCGCGAGGAGAACC
>JAQTNG010000400.1 GCA_028714015.1 Elusimicrobiota bacterium
GCGTCCGGGGCCCGCGGCCTCTGGGGCTGCATGGAGGCGCTGTCGATCAACGCCAATTTCCTGCCTCAGGCCGCCTGCGCGGCCGGCTTCGGCATGCGCTTCGCCATGGGGGCGGCGATGATGGTGCGCCGCCAGGCCTTCGAGGCGTCCGGCGCCTTCACGAACCTCGCCGACCACCTCGCCGACGACTTCTGGCTCGGAGAGTCGGTGCGCGATGCAGGGTGGCGCCTCGAGACGGCCGAGGGCTGCGTCGACTCGGTTCCCGGCATCGAAAGCGGCCTCGGGCACTTCAATCACCTCGTCCGCTGGGCGCGCACGATCCGCCTGTGCCAGCCCGCCGGCTTCTACGCGAGCCTGATCCAGCACGGCTTCTCGCTGCTGACCTTGCGCCTGCTCGTCCAGGGGCCCGACGCGGCCGGCGCGACGCTGCTGGCCGCCATATGGGCGGCCAAGGCCGCCTCGGCCGCCGCGCTCGGAGCCGGGCTCGGCGGCCGCCAGCCGTCGCGCGCCCTCTGGCTCCTGCCGCTGTCGGAGTGGTTCTCGTTTGTCGCCTGGATCGGGGCCTGCGCCTCCAACACCGTGCTCTGGCGCGGGGAGCTCTTCCTCGTCCGGGCGCAAGGAAGGCTCGAGCCCGTCCCGGGCCCCCTTCCCATTCAGCACGCGCTGCCCGTCGAGCCTTAGGCCCCGATATGAAGGGAGCTCGGCGCTGGTTCACCGCGGTCATCCTCGCCCTCGGCACGGCGATGTTCCTTTATCTCCTGTGGTCCTTCGGGCCGCTGCGCGTATGGAACCATCTCCGGGGCTTCGGCTGGGGCTTCGCCGTCGTGCTCCCCTTTCAGATTTTCGACCACATGCTCAACGCGACGGGCTGGCTTTTCGCGTTCACCCCCTCCGAGGCTCCGAGGGTCGCGTTTTGGGACCTCGTGCGCGTGCGCGTCGCGGGCGACGGCGTCAACTACCTGACCCCCAGCGGCAACATCGCGGGAGAGTTCGTGCGCCCCGGCATGCTCCGCTCCTCCCTTCCGAGCGAGGCGAAGGTCACGAGCGTCTTCATCGCGAAGGCCACGCAGTCCATGGGACAGGCCTTGTTCGTCCTGTTCGGCCTTATTTATCTGCTCAACGCGCGCGCCTACGCCTTCAAGGCCGGCCAGGCGGGCTGGGCGGCGGCGGGCATGAGCGTCATCCTCTTCGGCGTGGCCCTCGTCATCGGCCTGTTCGCGGCGCGGCCGCCGGCGTGGCTGAAGACGCGCTTCCCCACCGCGGTGGAGAAGACCGAGCCGGTGCGCCGCAATCTGCGCGAGTACCTCCGGCGGCATCCCGGTCGGCTGGCGGGCTCGATCCTGTTCTTCATGCTCGGCTATGCGTGGGGCGCGGCCGAGATTTGGCTTATCTGCTATTTCCTCGGCTTTCCGGTCGGCCCGGAGACCGCCTTGTGCATCGAGTTCCTCTCGAACATCGTGGATTCCTTCGCCTTCCTGGTCCCCGCGAAGATCGGCACCCAGGAGGCGGGCAAGACCATCATTTTCAAGGGCCTCGGCCTCGCGGCCGACGTGGGATTTACCGCCGGCCTGATCCGCCACGCGCGCGAGATGCTGTGGGCCGGCGCCGGGCTGGTCCTTTACGCCGCGCAGCAGCGCGCGCTCAAGAAGGCCGACTGACGAGCTCGACGCCCCGCTCCTCGAGCGCGCGGCGCACCTTCGGGCTGAGCAAAGTCTCGAGCTCCGTCGTGCTCTGATGCGACGGGGCGGGCGCGTCGGTCGCGCGCAGCGCCGGATCGGTCGTCGGGTGAAAGTACATCTCGGTGGTCCCTTCAGGGAGCCGGCCGATCAGCCACAGCGCGTAGTCCTCCTTCATCAGGCCCGAGCGCAGGAGGCCCCAGGAGCGCGGCCGCTCGAGGCCTTCGGCCGCCCCGCCGACCCAGGCGCCCATGGCCCCGAAAACGCCGGCCAGGAGCGCCGCGCCGGGACTTTCCGCTCCCGGAAAGCCCTTGAGCGCCTCCCATTCCTCCGCGGGCAGGCGCACGCGCGGTATGCCGTACTCGCGCGCCAGGCGGCACACCGCGGGAAATACGACCGGGTGGACATGGACGTTGATGTGGCCGTCGAGGTGGGTGGGTTTGACGCCGAGCTTCAGCAGCGCCTCGATCTGAGCGCGGATCTCGCCGTCGAGACCGGCGCGGGCGCCCGGGCTGAAAAAGTAGCGCGCGCCGGCCTTCTCGGGCGAGTCGGCGCACAGCTCGAGGTGCAGGCCCACGCCGAGGCCGGGGTTGTCCCGGGCGATGGCGGAGGCCTCGGCGGCGGCCGGGCGGAGCACCATCAGGCTCGCGAAGCGCAGTATGCCTTCGCGGTAGGCCTTGAGGACCGCGGCGTTGACTCCCGGGGTGTCGCCGAAATCGTCGGCGGTCGCGATCAGGCGGCGGGTCACTGGGGGTCGGAGGAGGTGACCGTGATGACGCACGGCGGCGCGCCTCCGCCCGTCGCGACGACGCGCGGGACCGCCGCGGCGCTCGGGCAGGCGCAGTTGCAGATGTTCGCCCCGACGCCGGCCCCGGCGCAGGGAAACAAGGGGGTCGTCGAGCAGACCTGGTTCGACTTGTTCCAGTAGGTCAGCGCGCGCTGGAGCATGGCCTCGGCTTCCTTGCGGTTCTGGGCGCCCTTGGTCGCGGGGTCGACGGCGATGTAGTTCATCAGCACCATGCGCAGCAGGCCGGCGGCGATGAACGCAACGATGACGCCCGTGATCAGGACGTGGATGAGGACGGAGCCGCGGCGGCTTGTCTTAATCAAGGGGGTTGTTGTACTGCTTCTGCATGGCGATGGCGATGTCGAAAGGGGTGCTCTTGGGGTTGGGATCGTTCGCCGTCGGCGTCTGACGGCCGATCGCGTAGCGCAGGCGCACGCCGCCGATGCTGTTGTCCCGCGTGAACATGTTCGGGAAGCCGGTCAGCTTCTCGAGCCGGAAGCCGACCACCCCGGTCTCCGTCCATGTCCCCGTCGGGGCGCCGGAGCAGGCCACGGGCACGCCCGGGTCGGGGCAGACCACCCCCGCGCCGATGTTCGCGTAGCGGCGAAGCTTGAAGCCGGTTTCCGGAGCGACGGGCGCGGTGGGGTCGACGCAATACTGGATCACGGAGACCAGGCCGGGGGCGTTCGTGTCGAGCTTGCCGCCCACCACCCGCGACCAGTTCTTGCACACGATGAGCGAATCCGCGGCCGCGCCGTTGGCGATCGGGAAGGCGAGGACGTTGGCGTCCTCGATCTCCTTGGCCATGGACATGTAGCTGACGAGCGACCAGCCGGTGGCCGTGCCCGAGCGGATGCCGTCGATCTGGCTGCGCGCCATCTGCGAGGCGATCGTGGCCACGCCGACCAGGACGAAGGAGGCCAGCGAGATCGCGATGACGAGCTCGATGAGCGAGAAGCCCTCGTTGCGTCTCATGGATCCGTCCATGTGGTCGTAATGCTGACCGAAGGGACCGGCCGGGTGTTGACCCCGTCCGTGATGGTGTCGGTCGT
>JAQTNG010000401.1 GCA_028714015.1 Elusimicrobiota bacterium
CAGCAACGAGACCAGCAAACACGCCGACGCGTAAATTAAACGGCCCCGGCCGTTGCGCGGCTTCATCCCCATGCACCCCGTAATGCCGCAAACCCGACCTCATAGGTCAACGGAGCGAGGCCTATCGCCGCCGCCAGGCGCGAGGAGTCGAGCGAGCTGTCGCGCGGCCGCGGCGAGGCGAAGGTCGCGTCCACGGCCCGCCCGGGATGGATGAGATTCTCGTCGAAGCCCATCACGCGCGCGAAGGTCACGGCGGTCTCGAAGCGCGTCGCGCGCTCGGCCCCGCCCCAGTGGAAGACTCCCCCGAGGTCGGGATCGGCGAGGAGCTTGGCCACCACCGCGGGCAGCTGGTCGGCGGCCGTCGAGGTGCGCCACTGATCGGTGAAGGCCGACACGGCCTCTCCGGCCGCCAGCCTGGCGCGCATCGAGTCGACGAAGCCCGGCCGCCCGCCCATCGGCCGCCCGTACGCGGTCGAGATCCTCAGCACCGTCGCGCCGGGGGCGCGCACGAGCGCGGCCTCCTCGCTGGCGGCCTTGCCGCGCGCGTAGACCCCGCCCGGATTGGGGGCGTCGTCCTCGGTGTACCAGCCGCGCTCGCCGTCGAACACGAGGTCGGTGGAGAAGTGGATGAGGCGCGCCCCCGAGGCTCCGCAGAGGAGCCCCAAGGTCTTCACCGCGTCCACGTTCACGCGCTTGGCCCGGTCCGGGTCCTTCTCGCAGGCGTCCGGATCGGACTCGCCGCCGGCGTGGATGACGACTGTCGGGGCCGCGGCGTCGAAGGCGCGCCGTATCGAGTCGGAATCGGCCAGGTCGAGGTCCAGGGCTCCCTCCCCGGCGGCCGTCCGCGAGGCCCGAAACACGCGCCAGGGCCCCTGCAAGGCGGGGACCAGGCGTCTTCCGATGTAGCCGGTGGCGCCGGTCAGCAGGAGGGCGGGGGGCGTTATAGTCACCTAGGTCCTTGGGCCCAGACCGGAGAGGTCCGTATGCCTCAGGTCGATCCGGGCGGGAGCGACTATACTGGTTTTATGGTGAATCGAACAGCACTCGCCGCCCTTCTCCTGGCTCTGAGCTCGCCTTCGTGGGCCGCCGGGGATGCCGCGCTCCAGCAAGCCCGCGGGTTGGCCGGCGGAAACGCTTTGGCGACCTACGACGGCGGCTGCACCGGAGGCTCGTGCGGCGCCCCGGCCCCCGTTTGCGAAGGCGAATCCTGCCGGATCAATCGCGCTTCCGCCGGCGCGCTCCAGACCGGCGGCCTCGTCGTGGCCAAGGACAACGGCCCGCGCGCGGCGATGAGCGCCGAAGTCCCGGCTCCCGCCCTCGGCGAGGACAAGGACGGCGCCAAGGACAAGCCCGGCTTCTTCAGCAAGCTTTTCAGCGGCAAAGGACTGATGTACGGCCTCGGCGGCGCCGCGGCCGGAGCCGGGATCGGCTGGATGGTCGGCGGACCGATCGGCGCCGTCATCGGCGGTCTCATAGGCGCCATCGGCGGATTCTTCCTGTCGAAGATGCTCGCGAAGTAACGCCTCACCCGATATCACGCAGGAAGGCCGGCCCCTCGACGGGCCGGCCTTCCTAGTTATAAAGCAGGCTTGCCGGCCGCTAAAACCGAAGATATACTACGCCCATGACCCGCGCGACCTGGATTCGAACGATTCTTCTGGCCGCGCCCGTCGCTGTGTCGCTCGCCTGCGGCGGCAGCGACCCTCAACCGGCTTACGACCCCAACCTGACCGGCCCCTGCCAGCAGGACAATCAGCGCTGCCAATCGAGCGGGGATTGCTGCGGCGTGCTGACCTGCAACGCCAACAAGGTCTGCACCGGCGGCGGCTGCCAGAGCGCCGGCACCTTCTGCACGAGCTCGTCGCAGTGCTGCGGCACGATGAGCTGCACCGGCGGCACGTGCACCGGAAGCTCCGGCTGCAACGGCGCGGGCGCCTCCTGCACGAGCTCGTCGCAGTGCTGCAGCACGCTCTCCTGCTCAGGCGGCGTATGCGGGAGCGGCACGAGCTGCTCCGGCCAGGGCGCGAGCTGCGGCGGCTCATCCCAGTGCTGCGGCACTTTAACCTGCCGCAGCGGCTACTGCCAATAGATGTTGTAGGATTCTCCCATGGCTAAAGCGACCAAGACGCCCTCCAAGTCCGGCATCACGAAGGAACTTTTCCCCAGCGGCAAGGTCTCCGCCGAGGTTCCGTTCAAGAAGGGCGTGCGCGAGGGCACGGGCAAGATGTACTACGAGTCCGGCGAGCTCTACGCCAAGGAGACCTACGCGGCCGACAAGCTCAACGGCCCGACGATCACCTACTACGTGTCGGGCAAGGTCCAGGCCGAGCTCAACTACAAGGACGGCCTGCTCGACGGCCTCTGCAAGGAGTACTACCTGAGCGGCAAGCTCGAGTCCGAGACGACCTACAAGGCCGGCAAGAAGGAAGGCCCCGCCAAGATCTACACCGAGGCGGGCGGCGTCGAGAAGACCCTCGTCTACAAGGACGACAAGCTCGTCTAAGGGGTCAGGCTTTCCGATCTTGCAATTCTCTCTCGGGAATATCGAGAGACCGAGCTGACTCCCAAACCAAGCCAACGGGCGGTCGCCGTCAGAGAATGCCCCGCCTTCACCGCCTCCAGGGCCATCAATCGGCGCACGGCGACGACGCGCGGCACCTTGGAGCTTGATCGGACCGACTCGAGGCTGACGCCCTCGCGCAACGCGATGGGCCGACTCAAGGCATCCATCTCCGGTTTCCGACCTTTTTCGTCTCGAATTAAAGAAGGCTGCCGCCCCGGCGGGCGTGGCCAGGGTTCGAAACCGTCCAGATCGGCATCATTCCTGGGATGTTTCGAGATACTGGACCAACGCCAATCCTCTGGAGCAGCGACCAATCCCGCTCGCACCGGATTGAGATGAATGTAGCGGATCAAGCGATACAAATACGCTTCATCAAGACACAGAATCGCTTTGTATCGGGCTTGAAATAGATGCCCCGTTCGCTGATGGCGCGGGTTGAATCTCAGGGAGTAGCCGGTCAGCACGCGCTGCATCACCGTCCCCAGTGGGATAATTCCGACCCTGATGGCCAGATGGAAATGATTTCCCATCAAGCAGTAGGCGATGACTTCAGCCCCCGCCTGGTCCACGACGCGCATCAGATCGGAGAGAAATTCCTCGCGGTCACGATCATCGATGAAGATCACTCCATCGTTGACTCCACGCGCCATCGCGTGGTAGACCGCGCCTGAGAAATGAATTCTTGGTCTTCGACTCATCCCCCATCATACGATTGAGCCCCTGGAAAAGTTGCATGGCCAGAAGAATCGCAAGATCGGAAAGCCTGACCCCTTCAGCGCTTCAGGGCGTCGGCCAGGGCGGGCACGGCCGAGGCGATGGCCGTCAGCGCGTCGGGATGCGACGCGATCCATCGTATGGCCTGCGGATCGGCGACCATCCGATTCATGACCTCGGGGTCGCCGAGCGCTTCCTGGATCGCGGGGCAGTCGAGCATCTTGCGGAGCATCG
>JAQTNG010000402.1 GCA_028714015.1 Elusimicrobiota bacterium
GGCGGGCGCCGACGCCGGCGAGGAAACCGCCCTGCCTTCGGACAGATAAGCGGCGATCTGCTTCAGCGTGCGGAGCGTGCCGAGGTGCTCGGGCTTCACCTTGGGAGCACCGGGAAGCTTTTCGGACACGGCGGAGAGAATTTCAACTCGCTTGATGGAATCGATGCCGAGGTCCCCCTCCAGATCCATGTCGGGGTTGATCGTTTCGGCGGGGTAGCCGGTCTTTTCGGACACGACGGAGATCAAGACAGGCAGGATATCGGACTTGGGAGCGGCAGCGACGACCGGGACCGGAGCGGAGACCGGCTTGGCGACGGCAACGAATTGAGGGATCGGAGCGGAGACCGGAATGCTCGCGGGGACGAATGTCGACAGGCCCCCCGACATTCTCGCGTAAAGAGCCTGCTGCTGCTCGACGAGCGCCTGGACCGAACGCTGAGCGGAGTCCTGGCCCTGGAGGAACTGAAGATGGAGGGCGGCGGTCTGCTCCTGAAGGCGGGTCAACGCGTCGATGCTGGCTTGGGCGGCGGACAGGGCTTGCCCCAGCAAGCCCGCGTCGCCGGTTTGCGGCGTGGGTTCCTGCATCATCGCAGCTGGAGAAGCCTTAACGGCGACGGGAGCCGGGAAATTCTTACGCGGAGTCGAGCGATAGGTCGCCCCGGTCAAGGTCACCGCCATCTTCGGCTTGGGACGGCAATCGGAAAGGCCTTTCTCGCCTCCCTGCCAGCCCGACAGATCGAGCGCGTGGCCGAGCGAGGCCAGATGAGCGAGGGTCCTCGCGAGGTCGCCCATCCCGTTCTTCTTTCCGCTGGAGGCGTCGAGCGCGAGCGCGACGAACTCCTGCCCTTTCAAGATCTGGCCGACGAGGCCCGTGAGCCTGTTGCCCGCGCCGCACTCGACGAAGGTCGTGACGCCGTCGCGGCGCATCGCCTCGATGAGCTTCACGAACTCGACGGGCTTGGCCAGCTGGCCGGCCAAGACCTCCCGCGCCTTCGGCGCGGCGTCGGGATAGGGTTCTCCCATGGTGTTGGAATAAACCGGCAGGGACGGCTTGCCGAACGGCAGCGAATCGAGGGCCGTCGCGAAGGGCTTGAGCGCCGGAGCGACGAGCGCGCTGTGAAACGCCGCGGCCACCGGAAGACGGACCGCCTTGTGGCCGCGAGCGGCGAGTATTTTTTCGGCCTTTTCGATCTCAGGGGTAGCGCCCGACAAGACGTTCTGCGACGGGGCGTTGCGGTTGGCGATGACGAGATCCAGCTTCTCTTCCTTCACGGCTTTTTCGACTTCGTCGAACGACGCGATGACCGCGAGCATGGAACCCTTATCCGAGCCGTCGCCCTTCATCAGGCGGCCGCGGAGGCCGGACAACGAGTGCAAGGTTTTCGCGTCATAACGCCCCGCGAGATGCAGCGCGACCAATTCACCGTAGGAATGTCCCGCCAACGCGTCGGCCTTCAGGCCGAAGCGCGAAAGCACGCCCCACGCGGAGAGCGCGGCGGCGCCGAGGGCGGGCTGGGCGACCGAGGTGTCGCGCAGGGATTTCTCCTGCGCGTCCTTCTGCTCGGGCTTCCAGGCGGGGTGCGGGAACATCAAGGACGAAAGCTTGCCGCCTTCGAAGGCCGCGTCGGCCTCGGACAAGGCCGCGAAGGATTCCGGGAAGGCGCAGACGAGATCGCGGGACATCCCGACGTATTGCGCGCCCTGGCCCGGGAACAGCACGCCGAGCTTGCCGGGCTTGCCGGCGCCGTAGAAGATGCCGTCGATCGGGGACGACTTGAGGGCCTTGGCCTTTTCGGCGAGGGCCTTCCAATCCGAGCCGCGCTCGAGAGCGAGGACGAGACGGGAGTCGGCGGACGGGTCGAAGGCCGCGCGCGAGGCCTGGCACGCGGCGCGAACCTCGTCCCAGTTGCGGGCGGCGGCCAGCGGCGCCAGCTTCGCGGCGCAGTCGCCCGACACGGCGAAGAGCTCGTGCTCCGCGTCCCAGTCGGTCTCGGTCTTCGCGGAGCTCCCCTCTTCGAGGATGGCGTGGAAGTTGGTGCCGCCGAAGCCGAGCGCGGAACAGCCCGCGCGGCGAGGATGGTCCTTCGACGCCATCCAAGGACGCTTCTCGAGGCTCAAATAAAAGGGAGTTTGGCCGGAGGCCAGAATCGGAAGAGGCTCGGCGACCTTTATCGTCGGCGGCAAAACCTTGTGGCGCAGCGCCATCGCCGCCTTCACGACCGCGCAGGCGCCGGCGGCGGCCTTCGTGTGGCCGATCATGGACTTCACCGAGCCGAGCGCGCACCACGAGCCCTCGCGGCCGGACTCGCGAAACACGGCGCTGATCGCATCGACCTCGATCCCGTCGCCGACGGCGGTGCCGGTGCCGTGGGCTTCCACGAGCTCGACGGTCTCGGGCGAGATTCCGGAGAGGCGGTAGGCCTCCGCGATGGCGCGCGTCTGGCCGCCGACCGAGGGCGCGTAGATGGACTTGCCGCGCCCGTCGGACGCGGTGCCCAGGCCGCGCAGGATCGCGTGGATCGTGTCGCCGTCTTTTTTGGCGTCGTCCAGCCGCTTGAGCACGATCATGCCCACGCCTTCGCCGAGGGTCGTCCCGTCGGCCTTGGAATCGAAGGACTTCGCATGGCCGGACGGCGACAACGCCGGAGTCTTGGTGAAGCAGGTGTACATGAAGATATCGTTGAAGGTGTCCACGCCGCCGGTCACCACCATCTTCGCGCGTCCGGTCTGGAGCTCGAGGGACGCCATGTGCATCGCCGACAAAGAGGAGCCGCACGCCGCGTCCACGACGCAGTTGGTTCCGCCGAGATTGAAGCGGTTGGCCACGCGGCCCGCGATGACGTTGCCGAGCAGGCCGGGGAAGGACGCCTCCTGCCAGGGCACGAACTCGTCGGACATGCGCGCGAGCGCGTCCTCCGCCTGGGCGGGGGCCACGCCCGCGGCCAGGATCGCCCGGCGCCACTTGGGCAGGCTCAGGCGGGCGCCGAGCGGGATCACGATCTCGAGCGCGCCGGTGACGCCGAGAATGCAGGAAACGCGCGTTCGGTCCCAGGTCTCCTTATCGACGGGGTAGCCGGCGTCGGCGAGGGCCATCTTCGCGGCGACGAGCGCGAACAGCTGGGCGGGGTCGGTGGCCTCCAAAGTGTTCGGGGAAAGGCCGAATTCCGACGGGTCGAAGTCGTACGCGTCCAGGAACCCGCCCTTGTAGGCGTAAACCTTGTCCTGCTTTTTCGGGTCGGCGTCGAAGTAATCTTCCTTGCTCCAATGGGAGGCCGGCACGTCGCCGATCGCGTCCACCTTGTTCTTGATGTTCGCCCAATATTGGCGAAGCGACTTTGCTTTGGGGAAACCTCCCCCGAGGCCGACGATGGCGAGCGGGATGAATTCGGGCGTCTTGTCGGTGTTTTCCATGATCTCTCTAGTCGAGCAGTCGCTCGAGCTCGGCGGCTTGCAGGGGCTCGATGCGGGTAATGT
>JAQTNG010000403.1 GCA_028714015.1 Elusimicrobiota bacterium
TCGACGTCGATGTTGGTTACCATCCTTTGTCGTTCTCTGCGTCTCTGTGCCTCTGTTGTTCATCCGTTGTCGTTAGTCGCTGACGATGCTCGGGGTGATGAAGATGACGAGGTCGGAGTTGACCCGGCGAGTCGAGGAGCTCGTGAAGAGCCAGCCGATGATCGGGATGTAGCCGAAGAAAGGCACCTTGCGGACGACCTTCGACTCCGTCGAGCGCAGCAGGCCGCCGAGCACCAAGGTCTGCCCGTTCTTGATGCGGACCAAGGTGGACGCCGCCCGCTTGATCGGGTTGAACACGCGGTTCGACGACACGGAGATGGACGCCTCTTGAATGTCCGTGAAGGAAGGCTGAACCAGCATCGTGATGTAGCCCTCCTTGTTGACCTGCGGGGTCACCTTCAGCACGAGGCCCGTCTGCTCGCGGTGGACGCCGGAGACCTGCAGGCTGGTGCCGCCGGCCGCGCCGGCCTGGGAGACCTCGAAGTTGGTGGCCTCCTGGGCGCTGATCTCGATGATGGCGCTCTTGTTGTTGAGGGTCAGGATCTTGGGCTTGCCGAGAAAGCGCGCCTCGGAGCGCGAGATCAGCGCGCGCAGGGCGATTTTCAGCGACGTCAGGTCGAGGATGCTCGTCTTCATGAAGCTCCCCGTGTTGACCAGTGAGCCCGTGTTTCCCGTCGTCCCAGTCGCGTTCGCGGCGGTGGCCGCGGTTCCGCCGAGGCTGCTCGAGACTCCCGCGAGCGGGTCGAAGAAGCGGGTCTTGCTGAGGTCGGTCGGCATGTTGAGAGGGAAGACCGTGTCGCGCATGCCCCCGGTGAAGGTCCCGAGCTCGCCGTTGGGGCCGCCCCACTCGAAGCCGAGTTCGCGGGTGCGCTGGGAATCGATCTCGACGATCTGCGCCTCGATCAGAACCTGGGGCGCCTTCTTGTCGAGCTCGGCGATGATCTGCTCGACCTGAGGGAACACCTCGGGGATGTCGGTGACGATCAGCGCGTTCGTGCGCGGCTCGATCTCGACGTGGCCGGATTTTGAGAGGACGCTGTGCACGACGTTGATGATCGCCACGTCGGAGGAAGTGCCGCCCGCGGCCCCGCCGCCGGAGCCCGAGGAACCGCCGGAGGCCGAGCCGCCGCCGCTGGAGCCCGAGGAGCCCCCGGACGCCGAGGAGCCGCCGGAGGCCGCGGAGGCGGAGGCGCCGCCGGACGAGGACATCGCGCCCTGGGACGCGCCCGAGTCGCCGCTGAGCGGGATCAGGGGAACGAAGCTCAAGGTGTAGATGCGCGTGATGAGGTTCTCCACCTGCTTGGAGCGCGGCGTCACCACGTAGGTGTTGCTCTTGCCGATCTGCTGATACGTCAGGCCCTTGATCTCGAGCAGGACCTGGAGAGCCTCGCGCACGGTCACGTTCTGCAGGAACGCCGTCACGCGCTTGGACTCGAGGCCCTCGGTGATGATGAAGTTCACCTTGGCCTGGGCCGAGATCGTGTCGAGGAAGGTCGCCAGCGGCGCGCCCTTCACGCGCACGGTCACGCGCATGTCGAGCGGGGCGAGCGAAGCCGTTCCGCCGCCGCGCGCCGGCGCGGCGGCGCCGATCTGCACGCCCTGGACCTGCCGCGGCGACGCGGGCTCGTCGGGCTCGGCCGGAGCCGCCGGCTCGGCTTCGCCGAGAGGGGCGCCGCCGGGCGCGGGGGCCTGCTGCTGGAACTGGGGATTCGCCTCGGGCTCCGCGCGGCGGCGCTGGGCCAGCGCCTCCAAGGGAGCGGCGGCCGCCATGCCGAATGCAACGAGGACCGATATCCCGGCTCTCGCGATCTTCTTCCCGCGGCTTTCGTGCGTGCGAATCATGATGCCTCCTGCCCTAATCCCGGCTGACGCCCTTTGAGAATCGCTTGCCCTGATGCTCGAACGTCACGCCCAGATCGGTGATCTTGATGATCTTGATTTTCGTGTTCCCGACGAACTCGCCGGCGCCGAGAACCTCGTCGTTGACGATGGCCTTGAAGCCGCTTTCCGGATTGCTGACGATGCCCTGCAAATTCACCAAGGTCGCCGGGTCCACCGCCCGGATCTTCTTCGGCCTGCGGCCTTCCTGCTTCGCCCGCTTCATGTTCTCGAGATCCTCGGCGGCCTTGCGCCGGGCCTCCTCCTGCTCGATGATGCGGACCTGATCGAACGGCGACAAAGTGGGGTCGCGCTTGAGCGGCGGCGCCGTCGCCGTCGCCGATGAAAAAGCGGTCGCCGGGGCCCCTCCGGCCGGAGGAACCGCCCCGGCGGCCGTCTCGGCGACGGCGGGCGCGGCGAGCGTCGCCGCGCGGGCCTCTTGGGCCGGGGCCGCGGCGGCCGCCGGCGCGGCATGAGCGGCGCCCGTGGAGGCGGCGACCGGCGACGTCGCGGCCTCCGTCGAGACGGAGGGCGTCATCGGATTGACGAGCTTGGCGTTCGGCGAGGACTGGAACACTCCCCCCTCGGGCACGCGGCCGCGCGCCTTGGCCGCGACCGTCCTCTCGCGATCGGTCTTCAGGTGCGACCACCAGTTGTAGAAGAGCACGCCGGGCACGGCCAGGGCGATCACGAGGATCACCCAGCCGAGGCCGCCGCGGGCGCTCCCCGTGCCGGCCATCAGTTGAACCTCTTCTTCGGGATCGCGGTCATCACCGAGGCGGAGACGCTGTTCATCCCGATCATGTCGGGCTTTTTGGCGATCTCGAGGCTGCCGACGTGCATCAGCGGCGTCGCGCTCTCGAGGCGCAGGAGCCAGGCGTAGATGTCGTTGAACTTCAGCGTGAGCTGGACGGTCGAGGTCTGGAAGATGATGCCGCTGGACTCCGTCTCCACGACGGGCCGGAACAGCTCGGGGATGAGATTGTCGGCGCGCAGCGAGTCGATCATCGCGTTCGAGAGCCACTGCTGCTGGTCCTTCAGGAGCGGCAGCGTCCCGTAGGAGCCCGCGAGCTGGTTGCGAACCTCCTGATACGCGGCGCTGGACTCCGACATGGCCTTCGCCGCGTCGATCTGCGCCGTCAGCTGGGAGATCTTGTCCTGCGGCGGCTTGTAGACCCCGAAGTAGGCGGCGGCGATCATGAGCCCGGCCATCCCGAACGCCTTGCCGAACCGCTTGGCGCCCTTGTGCCGGACCGTCGTGACCACCAGGTCGGCCTCGGCCTTGACCGCGTTCAGGTAGACGTTGAGATCGATTTGTTTGCCGGCCATCAGCGTTTCCCCTTCAGGTCGATCGTGAATTCCGTCCGTTCCTCGAGTTTGCGCGCCAGCGCCGCGGGGTCGAGGCCGGCGCCCGCCTGCTCCACCCCGGCCGTCTTGCCCGTCACGGAAATCTGCACGTCGAACAGCGGCCCGAGGCGCGGGTCGTGGAGCAGCGTCTCCTTGAACTGGAAGGCGGTGTCCTGTTCCTCGGCGCCCGTCGCGCTGCGGACGCGGCCGCCCAGGTTGAGCTCGAGCACTCCC
>JAQTNG010000404.1 GCA_028714015.1 Elusimicrobiota bacterium
GAAATTACCGTGCGGCTCCGAGATCGGCAGGTCCGCGCCGATGGCCGCGGCCATGGGTTCCTCGATCAGGTACACGCGGCGGGCGCCGGCCTGCTCGGCCGACTCCTGGACGGCGCGGCGCTCCACCTCGGTGATGCCGGAGGGGATGCCGATGACGACGCGCGGGTGCAGCAGCGAGCGCCGATTGTGTACTTTACGAATAAAGTACTTGATCATTTCCTGCGTGACTTCGAAGTCCGCGATGACTCCGTTTCTCAGGGGGCGGACCGCGATGATCGACGCCGGGGTCCGGCCCAACATCCTCTTTGCTTCGGCGCCGATGGCGAGCACGCGGCGGGTCTCCCGATCGATGGCGACCACCGAGGGCTCCCGCAGCACGATTCCCTGACCCTTGACATAGACGAGGGTGTTGGCCGTGCCCAGGTCGATGCCCATGTCGTTCGAGAACAGGCTGAAGAGGAAATCAAGCATTGATTTATATTACCTTTTTCGCGGCTCTGCCGCTGAACTCGCGCCGGTGCGGATCGACTAAGACACGAGCATGATCAACCCGAGCTTGGCGTTGTCGCCGAGGCGCGGAGCGATCTTGAGGATGCGGGTGTAGCCGCCGGGGCGCTGCATGTAGCGCGGAGCCAGGACGTCGAACAGCTTCTTGTAGACGACCCGGTCGTGGATCTGGCGGCGCACCATGAAATGCTCGCCCTTCTTCGCGTGGGTGATGAGCTTCTCCGCGTACGGCCGGAGCTCCTTCGCCTTCGCGATGGTGGTTTCGATGCGCTCGTGCTTGAACAGGCTCGTGGCCATGTTCCGCAGCAGCGAGCGGCGGTGCGAGCTGGTGATGCCGAGCTGACGACGACCGAGTGCTTTAGACGCCATGAAAAATCTCCTGAACCAAAAGTGCGTTTATATTGAAGAAGACGCTCGGTCTATCCGAGTTGGCCAACCTGCATTCCAAGCGACAGGCCCATGTCCTTGAGCCTGTCCTTGATTTCATCGAGAGACTTCTTGCCGAAGTTCTTGACGGCCAACAGCTCCTCGTCGCGCTTGCCCACGAGCTCGCCGATCGTGCGGATGCGGGCGACCTTCAGGCAGTTCGACGCGCGGCTGGACAGCTCGATCATCTCGATCGGCTGGTTGAGGATCTCGCGCAGCTTCGGGTCGAGCCCGGCGAGGGAAACCGCTCCGGCATCGGACGACGAGCCGTCGGCGAGCGCGCCGGCGGCCGCCTCGGCCGCCTGCTCTTCCTCGGGGATGAAGATGTTGAGCGACTCGCGCAGAAGCTTGGACGACTGGATCAGCGCCTCGGCGGGGTTCAACGAGCCGTCCGTCCAGATCTCGAGGATCAGGCGGTCGTAGTCCGTCACCTGGCCCACGCGGGCGTTCTCGACGTCATAGTGGACCTTGACGACGGGCGAGAACAGCGCGTCGACGGGCAGGAAGCCCGCGGCCCACTGGTTCTGCTGGCGGAGCTCCTCGGCCGGGACGTAGCCGCGGCCCTTGGAGACCTCGATCTCCATGTCGATCTTGCCGCCCGCCTCGAGGTGCGCGATCACGAGGTCCTTGTTGACGACCTCGACGTTCGCGTTGCCCTGGATGTCTTTCGCCGTGACGACGCCTTCTTTAGAAACGGAAAGATAAACCGTTTCGGGTCCGTTGGAGAACAGCTTCACGCGCAGCTTCTTGAGGTTCAGGAGAACGTTCATCACGTCCTCCTTGACTCCGGGAAGCGCCTGGTACTCGTGCGTCGCCTTCTCGATGCGGACCGCGGTGACGGCCGCGCCTTCCAAGGAGGAAAGGAGTACGCGGCGAAGCGCGTTGCCGACAGTGTGCCCGTAGCCGCGCTCGTACGGCTCGGCGACGAACTTCGCGTAGCTGTCCGACATCGATTTCTCGTCGACCGACAGCTTCTGCGGCAGAATCAGTTCTTTGTAAGCCATATTCTTTTATTCTCCGGAGTTTAGCGCGAGTAGTATTCGATGATCAGCTGATCATTAATCGGGAACGAAGTCTCGCCGCGCTCGGGAATGCGGAGAACTTTCGCCGACAGAGCAGTCTCATCGAACTCGAGGAAGGCGGGGCGGTTGCTGAGCTTCTTGGCCGTCTCGAGGCTCAGCTTGACGCCGACGTTCTCCTTCAGCTTGACGTTGACGGACACGACCGTGCCGGGCTTGACGGGGTAGGACGGGATGTCCACCACCTTGCCGCCGATCTTGACGTGCCCGTGCAGAACGAGCTGGCGAGACGTCTTGATCGAGGTCGCCACGCCCATGCGGCGGACGATGTTGTCCAGGCGCAGCTCGAGGCCGCGCAGCAGCGCGTCTCCGGACGCCTCGCGGGCGGCCGTCGCATTGGTGACCGCGCGCTCGAACGGGCGCTCGTTCATCTGGATCATGCGGCGAAGCTTCTGCTTCTCGCGCAGGCGGATCGAGAAGGCGGACGGTTTGCCGCGCTGAGGCTTCGCCATGCCGGGGATGCCGGGGCGCTTCTCGAGGATGCACTTCGTGTAGCACTTATCGCCCTTGAGGAAGAGCTTCTGCTGCTCGCGGCGGCACAACTTGCAGACGGCGTCGGTATAACGGGCCATAAAACTAGACTCTCCTCGCTTTGGGCGGGCGGCAGCCGTTGTGCGGCATCGGCGTGACGTCCTTAAGGCTGATGACCATGAGACCCGCGGAACCGAGCGACCGCACCGCGGTCTCGCGGCCCGGTCCGGGGCCCTTGATGAAAACGGCGACCTGCTTGACGCCGAGCTGGACGGCCCGGTCGGCGACTTTCTTCGCCGTCACGCCGGCCGCGAAGGGCGTGCCCTTCTTCGTGCCGCGGAAGCCCGAGCCGCCGGCGGTGGCCCAGATGAGCACGTCGCCGCGGTCGTCGGTCAAAGTCACGATCGTGTTGTTGAATGAGCACTGGATGTGGACCTTCGCGAAGGTCACGGACTTCCAGGCTTTCTTGCGGGGTGCCGCCGAAGGGGCTGCCTTCGTCGCGGCGGGAGTCGTTTTTTCGTCAGCCATGATTCCTTTCTCCTAAATTCCTTACGCTTTGCCCGTGGGCGAAGTGGCCTTGCCCACGCCGACCGTCTTGCGGCGGCCGCGGCGGGTGCGCGCGTTCGTCTTCGTGCGCTGTCCGCGGCACGGCAGGTTGCGGCGATGGCGGTGGCCGCGGAACGAGCCGATCTCGGTGAGACGAGCCATGTTCGCGAGGGTCTCGCGGCGCAGTTCGCCTTCAACCTTGAAATCCTTGAGCAGGAGGTTGTTGATGAGCACGACCTGCTCCTCGGTGAGGTCCTTGACCCGGGTGTCGGGCTTGACCATGCCGTTGAGCTTCGCGATCACCACCTTCGCGCGGGACGCGCCCACGCCGTAAAGGTACTGAAGCGCCACGTCGATACGCTTGTTCTTGGGAAGATCGACTCCTGCTACACGGGCCATACTCTGTTCTCCTATCCCTGCCG